>NZ_CALHIF010000070.1 GCF_938030755.1 uncultured Granulicatella sp.
AAAAAAGTAAAATGTAACATATATGTTACATTTTAAAAATATGAAAATTCTCTAGGGAATAAATGGATATACAAGCCTTCAAAGCTGTGATTTTATTTATTGTACATAAAATAGGTTCACAAAACATCTAATTCTATCCCTTGTCTTCTTTTTTCGCACCAAAAGTGTTAAAATGGGTGCAAACCTTTTAAGAAGAAGGAGGAATTTTATGCCAAAAGAATTTAATGGCTTTAAATTATTAGAAAAGAGAGACTTACCAGATATCCGTTCAGTAGGGTATTTATATCAACATGAAAAAACAGGAGCGGAAGTTCTTTATTTAGAAAATGAAGACGATAATAAAGCTTTTAATATCGCGTTTAGAACTCCACCATATGATGATAACGGAATTGCACATATTATCGAACATTCAGTATTAAATGGATCTAGAAAGTATCCAACCAAAGAACCTTTTGTAGAGTTATTAAAAGGATCTTTGAATACTTTCCTAAATGCGATGACTTATTCTGATAAAACAGTGTACCCAGTATCTTCTCGCAATCAAAAAGATTTTACCAATTTAATGTCAGTTTATTTAGACGCTGTGTTCTATCCGAACTTCAAGCATGACCCTCAAATTTTAATGCAAGAGGGATGGCATTATCACCTAGAGAATGCTGAAGATGAACTGATTTATAAAGGCGTTGTTTATAATGAAATGCGTGGGGCTTTCTCCCAACCAGAATCAGAATTATATCGTTTAATTGAACCAACTTTATATCCAGATACGGTGTATAAACATATTTCAGGAGGAATGCCTGCTAGCATCCCAACATTAACGCAAGAGAAATTTGTGGCTTTCCATGACAAATATTATCACCCAAGCAATGCGCGTGTTACATTATACGGGAATCTAGATTTAGACGTTGCTTTTGGTCAATTAAGTGAATATTTTGATGCCTTCGAACCAAAAGCATATGACTTTGGTCCTGTTGAACAAGCTCCGTTTGAAAAAAGACATGAATTAGAAGCGAAATTCTCGATTTCTCAAGAAGAATCTGAAGAAAACAAAACATTGCTTGCTTATGTTTGGGCTGCTGGAAAAGGCACCGATGCTGAATCACTGATTGCTTTAGCCGTATTAGACGAACTTCTTTTAGGAAGTAATACAGCACCTATTAAAAAAGCACTTTTGAAATCAGGGCTCGGTTCTGATGTATCTGGTGGTTTTGGTGCAGCAACATATTCACCTATATTTGAAATTGTTCTCAAAGATACAAATCCTTCTGCAAAAGAAGAATTTATTACGATTATTGAATCAGAATTAAAACGACTCGTTGAAGAGGGAATTCCTCAAAAAGCCATTCAAGCAGCATTAAACAAAGCAGCTTTCAGATACAAAGAACTTACAGCATTAGAAGGTTCTACTCCTAAAGGCATTCTGTATTCTTTAAATGCGCTAACGAGCTGGTTATATGGTGGAAATGTGTTCGAGACATTTGAGTATCAACCGATTTTAGATAAGATTCAAAGAGAAATGACTAATGGATACTTCGAAAAATTAATTCAAAGTACGTTATTAGAGAATACTCACTCAGCAGTTATTACACTTTCTCCTGAACCAGGACTTCTTGAGCGTAAAGACCAAGCACTAAAAGAACAATTAGCATCCTATAAAGCTTCACTAAGTAATCAAGAATTAGAAGCATTGGTCGAAGAAACTCAAAAATTATTAGAACGCCAAACAACTCCTGATAAGGAAGAAGATTTAGCAAAATTACCAAAACTATCGATTGAAGATATCGATCGAGAAGTAAAACCTTTACCATTAACGATAGAAGAAAATGAAGGAAAACCAACCTTCCTACACTATGAAGATTTTACAGCGGGAATTTCTTATGTGAAATATTATTTCGATTTATCCGGTGTGAAGACAGAAGATATTCCAGTCGTTGCGTTCTTAACAGAAGTATTAGGGGAAGTTGGAACGGAGAACTTCACAGATGAAGCTCTCAGCACAGAAATTGACTTCTATACAGGTGGAATTGGAACAAACGCGACAGTGATCACTGAATCGGTAGCAGACAATATCTACTATCCTAAATTCACAGTGAGTGGGAAAGCCTTGTCTGAGTATCAACCACAGCTCTTGAGCTTGATTGAAGAAATCGTTCATCGTTCGAACTTGGATGATGTAGAAAAAATCAAGGAGCTTTTACTCAATGTGAAAGCAGACTTAGAAATGAACTTCAACTATGGCTCACATGTGGCTGCACTTCATCGTTTAGAATCTTACTACTATGAAGGAGCTAAATATGCTCAATCTCTTGAAGGAATTGATTATTACGATTTCATTTGTGATGTGGTCGCTGGATTTGACGCAGAGCCTCAAGCGTTTATTGACCGCCTAAAAGCTGTGTTAAAAACGATTTTAACAACAGACCAATTAGTGGCTACTTTTGTCGGAAGCAAAGTTGACTTCGACCACTTCAAACAAGTGTCAGAGGACTTCTTCAAACATCTTGGAAATCATAAAGTTGAAAAACAAGCCTTCACCAATCCAGTGGAAGTGTTAAACGAAGGATTTAAGACAGCGCAAGAAATTAACTATGTCGCAAAAGGATATAACCAAACGCTTCTAGGTGTTCCAGTGAACGGAATGAACTTATTCTTAAAATCAGTTTTAGGACTTGATTATTTATGGAATACAGTTCGTGTTCAAGGTGGGGCATACGGCGGTATGAGTGTCATTAATGATAAAGGGGATGTAGCGGGTCTTTCTTACCGCGACCCTAACATCGTTGAAACGCTCGAACGATATGACGGACAAGTGGAGTACTTAGAAAACTTCAACTTGTCTAAGGCGGAATTTGAAAAGAACTTGATTGGGACATTCAGTTCGATCGATCGTCCGCTTTCTGCCTCTCAAAAAGGTGCGGTAGCCTTTACCCGTTACTTCACGCATATGACGCAAGTAAAAGTGCAGCAGTTCCGTGATGAAATCTTAGGGGCAACTCCTGAAAAGGTACGTGCATACGCTCCAACGATGAAAGCCATTATGGATCAAAATGCGTTTGTCGTAATTGGAAATGATACGAAGATTGAAAATCATAAAGACATCTTCAAAAACATTCGTAACTTAACAAAATAAGACAACTAAAAATCCCAACTATCACAGAAGTGACAGTTGGGATTTTTATTGTTTACTATTCATGAGGCATTTTATTTTCTTCTTGTTTCATCCACATTGGGATGCTTGTCATTACAAGTAAGAAAAGGAAGGCACTTTGTACCCAAAGAATGGCCACATCGAAAATGCCGTGTACGAAAAGTACAACGATGAGTGACACATAGAGACCAACGATTGGACGTTTCTTAGGATCACGACTCATTTCCATAATCATGCGCACTGGTTGAAGAGTAGAAATCATTAAAAGCAGCGTTCCGATAATCCCGTAGCTTGAAATGGTATCGATATATAAACTGTGCGCGTGTTCGTGGTATCTGGCGCCGATTCTTGCAAAACTATGCAAGTAGGTCAGAGGTCCTTCCCCGAACCATGGATTTTGTTTAAAGAGAACCACGCCGGCATTCCAAATTGAAACGCGTTCTTCCATGGATGAGCCAAAACTTCCCATACGAACACCGATGTCACTTGAGAAGAGGAACATGAGTCCAACTCCAAATGCGGCGATGCTAAGCCAGAATGCTTTCGAGCTACGAATCGTCGTGAAGAGGTAAATAATCGCTCCGCAGATAATCGCTGGGAAAGCCGTTCTGTTTTGCGTGAAGCTAAGGCCGAATAGATTAATACCAATCGCGACAGCGCCGATGAACTTCCAGAACCAACTCTTCGTGATGCTGAGTAAGTAGAAGCCAATCATAATACAGAAGCAACAAATAATGCCGTAGTAGTTCGGATTAAAGAAGGTTACTTCCGCACGGTTTTGGTGCCATACTTGCATCTTTGGTGATAGGAAGGTGTAGTTAAATTTATGAACGATTTCGTAGTGTTCTAAGAACGCAAACCCCGCAGCGAAAATGCTGAGGAGTAAGACTGTCTGTAGAACAATATGGAAAAAGTCCGGTGTCAATCGTCTTTGATAGTATTTAAAGAATATCGCATACATCACGAATCCAACCGAGATGACAGCGCCGATATAGTTGCCGGCTACCATTGATACGATAAAGCTAAATCCGATAAACGCCAGTAAGAACGGGTGAGAGAGTAGGTCTTTAAAGACTTGTTTTAATTTTCCCGTAAAGGCGAGAAGTATGATATATAAGACGAACAATGTTAGAAATAGATAAAACGGAAGGAAGCTACTGATAATGAGTAAGTACAGTGCTAGGTCCTGATTCGAGAATCGTTTTATCTTTTCGATAATCGTTAGTAATTTCATAATGTTCCTTTCAGGTAGTGTTTCTACCAATCATCTAATGAAATAGATATCAGCTTATTTTACCACTAAATGATGATTTAGGGCAAATAGCAACACATCGGGCGCCGTTCTTTGAAACTTTCTGAGAACAGGCGTACAATATAAGTAGAAATTCAGAAAGAAGGAATGAACATGAAATTAGTATTTGTTCGACATGGAGAAAGTGAATGGAACGCCCTCAATTTATTTACCGGTTGGAGTGATGTGGAATTAACTCCTAAAGGGGTAGAAGAAGCGCATCATGCAGGAGAAATGCTCCGCCCATTAGGCATCCAATTTGATCATGTCTATTTATCAGTCCTCAAAAGAGCCATCCACACAGGACACATTGTCTTGTCTGAATTAAATCAAGACTATTTACCAGAAACAAAGAGTTGGCGATTAAACGAACGCCACTATGGAGCCTTACAAGGACTCAACAAACAAGAAACACGTGAAAAATACGGCGACGAACAAGTGTTGCTTTGGAGACGTTCATACGACGTGATGCCTCCACTGCTTAGCGAGGAAGAAGCGGCTAAACAAGCTAAAGATCCACGCTACAAACATCTACAAGTGAAGGACCTTCCTCAAGGAGAAACGTTGAAAACAACCTTGGACCGCGTGCTTCCAATTTGGCAAGATAAGATTGCGGTGGATTTATTAGACGGCAAGAATGTTCTAGTCGTAGCTCACGGTAATTCACTTCGCAGCCTGGTGAAATACTTACTCAACCTTAGCGAAGACGAAATCTTGAAATTCGAAATTCCAACAGGAACACCACTTGTATTTGACCTTGACGAAAAATTACAAGTAAAGGAATACCATTTTGAAAAATAAGGAGAATGCGAATGAAGTGGGAGAAAAAACACATATTAGAAGAGAACGTTGAATGGAGAGGTCTTCCTGAAAGTGAAATGAAACCGTTCAAAGCTTATGTAAATGAAAAGACACCAGGAATTTGTGGAACGTATGCAGCTGCTACGTTAACAGTACTGATGGCAAAACGCGAAGAAGTAGTGACACAATCAATGGACGAACTTTTGAAGGGGATGGAAGCATCCATTGAATACGCGTTTCCATATCGAGGAACTTTCTATTGGGACGTGCAACGCGGACTCAATCACGAGTGGAAGAAATACGGCTATAAAACACACTTTAATTTATTTAGTGAAAAAGTTGTACCGGGCCTTCTTGATGATGGAGTTCCTGTTGTAGTAGGAACGACCGCCGCTCTAGGTAGCCCGTATAAAAATCACTGGATTGTGGTGTACCAATACGCTTTCGATTCTAATGGCAAACTTTGGTATAAGGCATACGACAACCATGGTTCGATTACAACCATTATTCCAGCTGTCCAAACACTTTGCGCTATCTGGCTAGAAAAGCTCTAGTCACCGCACTAATTAGAAGGCTAGATAGCACCAAGCTCTAAACCTGAAAAGCAGAAGCTATCTTTCAGCACAGGAACAAGGAGTAAAGAGGCCGTTATTTGGCACGTGATTCTATCAGAGCATTATTCAACTCTGACTCAAAAAGAGATAGCACTAAAAAATGATTACGAAGAAGCCTGCGGGTTTTATAATCGCAGTAACGTGAATAGCATCGAATGTGAGGGAGAAAGACAGAAATAGCGTAAATACTTTTATGTATTTACGCTATTTAGTTTTCTTTCCCCCACAAAGTTGAATAGGAATGAGCTAGCTGGAAACAGCGAAGCTCATCCCATTCAACCACTGTGCTTACGCGGAGTAGGAACTTGTTCCTTACTCCGCGTTTGAAGTTTCGAAGGAGCAAGACCAAGGCTTGCTCCGGTGCAACGTTACAGTGATTACGCAAGGCTTTGCAGTAATCATTTTTTGTGTGCTTAGAAGCATTTCATGAGCAGGGTTAAAGACAAAAGCAAAAGCGCTCTGATAGAATGAATGTGACAAAAAGGAGGAAGAATGAATGAAAGAATTTGATTTAATTTCTATCGGTGGCGGAAGCGGTGGTATTGCCACAGCAAACCGTGCAGCCATGCATGGGGCAAGAGTGGCCGTAGTAGAAGGGAACTTACTTGGAGGAACCTGTGTGAATATCGGCTGTGTTCCTAAAAAAATTATGTGGTACGGAGCGCAAATTGCTGAAGCGATTCACGCGTATGGACCAGACTATGGTTTTACATCAGAAAATGTAAAATTTGATTTTAAGACATTAAAGAAAAACCGTGAAGCGTATATTGACCGTTCCCGTAATTCTTATAATGGAACTTTTGAACGAAACAATGTAACGGTGATTAAAGGGTACGCGCGCTTTGTCGATGCACACACAATTGAAGTGAATGGGGAAGAGTATCGTGCAAACCATATTGTAATTGCAACAGGGGCAAAACCTGCGATTCCAAATGTAGAAGGTAAAGAACTTGGGGGAACTTCTGACGATGTGTTTGCATGGGATGAGTTGCCACAATCTGTAGCCATCTTAGGTGCTGGATATATTGCCGTAGAACTTGCGGGTGTTTTACATGCTCTAGGCGTAAAGACAGACCTATTTGTTCGCCGCGATCGTCCACTTCGTAACTTCGATCATTCGATTATTGAAGTGCTAGTTGAGGAAATGGAAAAATCAGGACCAACTTTGCATACTAATAAAGTGCCTCAAAAACTCGTTCAATTAGAAAATGATAGTGTGGAAATTCAATTTGAAGATGGAACAAGTTTTACTGCTGAAAAAGTCATTTGGGCAACAGGACGCATTCCTTATACCGAAGGATTAAACCTTGAAGCAGCAGGTGTTGAATTAACAGAACGTGGATTTATCAAAGTGAATGAGTACCAAGAAACGACAGCTCCAGGGGTGTACGCCTTAGGAGATGTATCTGGTGAAAAAGAATTAACACCAGTAGCGATTAAAGCAGGACGCACACTAGCAGAACGTTTATTTAACGGACAAACAAACGCGAAAATGGACTACACAACGATTCCAACAGTTGTTTTTTCACACCCAGCCATTGGAACAGTAGGACTTTCAGAAGAACAAGCCGTTAAAGAGTATGGTGAGAAAAATGTGAAGACCTATTTGTCAACGTTTGCTGGAATGTATTCAGCTGTGACAAGTCATCGCCAACAAGCACGCTTCAAACTGATTACAGCAGGACAAGATGAAAAAGTAGTCGGACTTCACGGGATTGGATATGGCGTTGACGAAATGATTCAAGGCTTTGCTGTAGCTATTAAAATGGGGGCAACAAAAGCTGACTTCGACGCAACCGTAGCCATTCATCCTACAGGAAGTGAAGAGTTTGTTACTATGCGATGAGGATACGAGGGCGAACGCTCAGGACTGAAACACTGGACCGGAGTAACGCAAGGGACTTGAAACAAGTCGTGCGGATACTTCGGGAAGCAAAACTTCACAGTGTGAAGTTTTGCAGTCCTGTGAGCCCGAGTTCAACTACAAACAGGATGTGAGGCAGAAAGACAGAAGCAAAGAATGATTTCACTGTGTGAAGTCATTCTGCTTCGTAGTCTTTCGCCCGCAAAGTTTATTAGACATTCTTGAATCATGAGTGATGAAAAGAATGTCAATAAACCACTGCGCAAACAGAGCAGAGATCTTAATCACTGCACAAATTCTTTTAATCTACAACCACAAAAATACCCTAGATGGATAACCATCTAGGGTATTTCATTCTCTTTATGCGGCCGGCGGGACTTGAACCCGCACAGGTATACACCCACTGCCCCCTCAAGACAGCGCGTCTGCCATTCCGCCACGACCGCAGAACTATTTCAGTTTAACAAATGTTTAGTGGAATTTCAATCTAAAAGAATTAGTTTTCCATGACATTTTCCGCATACATAGCGTTTCGTATTCATCTTACGCATTCTAGGGTAGCGGTGATGGCACGCTGAACATTCGTAAATGAAGTTCGGCTCGCTCATGCGATCTACAAAGCGACTTCCGCCCACTTGATGAAGGAGTTGTTTAAAGTCCTGGTCTTGGTGACGGTAGCCACGACCTGTTTGATGCAAGTGATAATGGCAGAGTTCATGTTTAATCACGCCAATCAGCGCTTCAAGCCCCAATTCTTGTTCGACAAGGGGATTTATCTCGATATTTCCGCTCTTCAAAAGATAACGACCGCCGCTGGAACGCAGACGCTTGTTATAACTAATCTGATGCGTAAAGTCACGGTGAAAGAAAGTCCGTGAGAGCTCCTTGGTTAATTGTTGTAATTCATGTTCGATCATAATTGCCTCCGACCTTAGTGTAACATTCTTTGCCCCTTTAGAAAACAAGATAAACTTTGACCTTTTCGCACCAGACGGGTAAAATGGGAGGGTATAAGATTTTCAATCTGGAGGAAAAAAATGAAAATTGTTGTTGTCGGTGGGGGAAAAGTCGGAGAAGTGATTTGCCAAGAACTCTCAACGGAAGAAAATGACATTGTATTGATTGATAAAAATCAAGATATAATTGATCGACTCTTAAACAAATTCGATATAATGGGAATTTGTGGAAACGGTGCTAGTTACGACATTCTTGTAGAAGCAGGAGTGGAAAACTGTGATATCTTTATTTCCGTAACGGAAATGGATGAAATTAATATTATTGCGTCAATCCTTGCGAAAAAAATTGGGGCGGAATATACAGTTGCACGTGTGCGTAATCCTGAGTATTCACAACAATTACAACTCATTCGTGAAAGTTTAGGAATTTCATTACTGATTAACCCTGAGCTTTCGACAGCTCGTGATATCGCGAATAACTTTAATTATCCTTCTGCATTAAGTGTAGAAAATTTCGTTGGAAATCGAGTGAGCTTACTTGAGCTAGAAATCAACGAAGGATCACCTCTTGCTGGATTAACTTTAAAAGAAGTGCGTAACCGTTTTGAATCCATCTTAATCTGTGTAATTCATCGTAACGAGCAAAGCTTTATTCCTGACGGAGACTCAACACTAGAGGCAGGAGACCATGTTTATATTACTGGAGCGTATCCTGACTTGCGCAATTTCTTACAATTAACAGGACAAGAAACGAAGAGTGTCTCTTCAGCTGTGATTGTTGGTGGTGGTCGTATCACCTATTATTTACTCAATATGTTGAAACAAACTAAAATCGATACGAAAGTGATTGAAGTAAATGAAGAGCGCAGTGAATTTTTAAGTTATGCCTTCCCTCATACATCAGTGATTCATGCCGACGGAACGGATCACGATGTATTAGAGGAACAACGCATTACAGAATATGATGTGTTTGTATCAATGACAGGGATTGACGAGGAAAATTTAATCCTTTCTGCATATGCTAAGCAACAAGGCGTTCAAAAAATTATTACGAAGATGAGTCGTCCAGCTCTTCTTAAAGTATTTAAAGGTTTTGACAGCCAATCAGTTGTGACGCCTAAACATATCGTGGCTAATGAAATTATTCAATTCGTTCGTTCACGTTCAAATACTCAAGGGTCAAATGTTGAAGCATTATACCGTTTAGCAGATAACCAAGTTGAAGCACTGCAATTCCGTGTTCAAAAGAATAGTGCGATTTGTGGTATTCCACTATCTGAACTAAAGACAAAATCAAATCTCTTGATTGCGTTTATCGTCCGTGGACAACAACTGATTTATCCAGCCGGAAATGATACGATTGAACCATTTGATAAGGTAATCGTTGTGACAACGGAAAAAGACTTTGACGACATTAATGACATTTTGGAATAGAGGTGTCGCAATGAATATTAAAACAGTTCGCTATTTTGTGGGAAAAATGCTTCAAGTTGAAGCGGCACTTTTAGCTTTACCACTGATTGTTAGCTTTATTTATCAAGAGTCACACACTCAAAAACTAGCTTATGCTGGTACGATTCTGATGTTGCTCGTGATTGGCTCTCTCTTAAGCTTTAGAAAGCCTGAGCCACTTAAAATAATGGCGCGGGACGGGGTCGTTACCGTTGCGTTGAGTTGGATTTTACTCTCT
This sequence comes from uncultured Granulicatella sp., assembly GCF_938030755.1. GTDB lineage: Bacteria > Bacillota > Bacilli > Lactobacillales > Aerococcaceae > Granulicatella. The sequence goes on from NZ_CALHIF010000070.1 coordinate 10,365, forward strand.
TTCTTTGGAGGATTACCTTTTGTCTTTACGGGGGAAATTCCTAATGTGGTAGATGCCTTCTTTGAAACAGCAAGTGGATTAACAACAACGGGTTCAAGCATTATTCCAGACCTTTCTGTATTAGCGCATTCTTCATTATTTTGGAGAAGTTTCACTCACTTAGTCGGTGGGATGGGGGTACTGGTTTTTGCACTTGCGATTCTGCCAAGTCATGGTTCTGAATCCGTGCAATTAATGCGTGCGGAAGTACCTGGACCTGTGTTTGGGAAACTTGTATCGAAACTAGCGCATACGGCACAAATTTTGTATTTGATTTATTTAGCGATGACTGCCGTACTCGTGATTATTCTAGTCATCTTTCAAGTACCACTCTTTGATGCGTTGCTTCTAGCGTTTGGTACAGCTGGAACGGGTGGTTTCGGGATTAATAATGCCGGATTTAGTATTTACGCCAATTCTGCAGCTGTGGAATGGATTATCGGAGTAGGGATGATGCTCTTTGGAATCAACTTTAACTTGTACTACTTTATTCTTTTAGGCGCTGTTAAAGACGTTATCAAAGATGAAGAAATGCGTACGTATGTCGGAATCGTCCTTAGCTTTACGATGATTATCTTCGCAGTATTGACGATTACACAAACGGCTTTAGGAGTTCCAATTCGTAGCGTCTTCTTCACGGTATCGTCGATTATTACGACAACGGGATATTCAACGGTTGACTTTGGACTCTGGGGAGTGTTCCCACATGCCTTGCTTCTTCTACTAATGTTTATTGGGGGATGCGCAGGGTCAACAGCAGGGGGGATTAAAGTTTCTCGTATCATCGTGTACTTCAAGAGTGCGATTGCCGAATTAAAGCGCATGGGACAACCTCGCCGTGTCTTTGTTCCAACGATGAATGGAAAACCAATCGACAATAAGATGGAGAAGAGTATTGCTAACTACTTAATTGTGTATGTATTATTCTTCCTCGTATTGTTACTCTGTGTGTCATTTGAAGCAGGCGATTTTATAACAGCCTTCTCAAGTGTGGCCGCAACCTTTAACAACATTGGACCAGGCCTTGGCCAAGTTGGGCCTACAAGCAACTTTTCGATGTATTCGGATTTTAATACATTTGTCCTTTCAATTGGAATGATTGCAGGACGTTTGGAAATTTATCCAATCATTATGCTTTTCTCACCAACAACAATGAAGGCATTTACTCGAAGACGTTAACAAATTCTTAAACAAATAGATAAAGAACTTTAAGGAAAGGGCACTCTTTTCTTAAAGTTCTTTTTGTATACTATAGGTGTAACGAGTGAGTTACGATTTTAAACAAAGGAGGTTCATTCCATGAAGAAATGGATTAAAGGAACCGTAATTGCGCTTGCTTTACTTGGAGTAACCATGAAAAGTGCATATGCAATTGATACATCAACCATTGATGAAAAATGGGGGAAACCAACCGTTGTTTATGGCGGAGGGTTAAATGAATCGCAAATTAAACAGACATCAGAGTTGTTAGGAATTAAAGATCCAAATGCAGTGAAAACCGAAAAAGCAACTGGACAAGATATGATTAAATATCTTGGAAGTGGAGATGGAAACACTTCTATTATGATTTCTTCAGTGATGGTACAAAAGAAAGATAAAGGGACTGGTGTGAAGGTTCGAATTAAGACGCCTGAAAATATCACACTAGTGACAGCAGAGCAATATGCTAATGCAGCCATTACAGCAGGGGTAACAGATGCGGAAATTGAAGTCGCAGCAGTATCAAAGGTAACTGGAGAGTCCGCTTTAACAGGTGTATATAAAGCCTTCGAAGCAAACGGGGTTCAGCTGGATGCCAAACGTACTGAAGTAGCTCAACAGGAATTAGAAGTGACGAATAAAATCGCGCAAGAGAATGCAAACCAGAAGGGATTTGATTCCTCAAAACTCGATAAAGCGATGATTGAAATCAAAAAAGAACTAGCAGAACTCAAACAAAAGCAAGGACAACTAGCAACTAAGGAAGATATCGAACGCATTATTAATGATGCCTTGAAGAATAATTCATTGCAAAATGTGATTTCTAAAGATCAAATTAATGCATTAGTCACTTTTGCACAAAACTACCAAAACACAAGTGCGATTGATTCCAAACAAGTATTAGAGCAATTAAATAACTTGTCAAAATCAGTCGGCGAAAAGATTAACAGCTTAGTCGAACAAGCCAAAAACGAAGGATGGTTGGATAAAATTGCCCAATTTTTCACTTCCATCTTTGAAAGTATTAAAAACTTATTCAATCAACAATAAGAAAGTCCGATTGAATACTTAATAAACAAAAAGCAGTCTTACAAGAACTAACTAAGAACAGCTGTAAGTTCTTAGAATTCCCCTCTTTAGGTTCTTGCAAGGCTGTTTTTTTGCTTTTCATCAATATCTCTACAAGGTCTTCACAATAAAAAAATACATTAATGTTATAATTCCTAAGAAGATATCTCTAGTAAAAAAGGAGGAGAATGCAATGAAAGGATTGATAAAAAAGTATATCGTCTATATTGTTATTGCAATGATGTATTATCTCATTCCATTATATTTAGTGAAAGATATAGGAAGTGGTATCTTTCTACTATTAACGGCTATCCCTACAATTGTATTCCTTATTTCACTCATCTATGCTAAAAAGAATGGATTTAAATGGTATTTTTCTGTTATCGTTGGATTATTGTGGTTTCCGAATGTGTTTATTTTAAATGACTCTGCCAGTAGTTATACAATGGTTTATGGAGCCATTAGTTTTATTGGCCAATTGATTGGAAATCTTCTTAGAAAATATAGAAAGTCCATTTAGTTTCTAATCATGAAAAAGAGTTAAAATCAACAAATAACCCTGACCAGAGATGGTCAGGGTTTTCTGTTTTGTTTTAGAATAAGATAAGATGCAACAACCCTATTTTATACTTTTTTGGAGGGTATTAATATTTTTAGAAGATAATATGAAATATTATGTTGACTGTTATTTTTAGAATGTGTAGAATTTACATATGCTATTAAAAGAGAAGATTCTTTCAGAAAAGCAAAAATAGTGGAGGGTATGTAAATTGAGAAGTACAAATAAAAAGAAGAAATTTAATATGTTTAGTGTTCTATTGAATGTGGTATTAATAGCTATTATAGCTATTGGAGTGCTATTTTTCTTACCTAAACAACAAAAATCAGAAATCAAATCTTCAATTAATATCGAAAGTATTGAAAAAGTGAATGAAGTTGTATTTTTGAATGCAGGAGTTAATGAAATTATTACTGAATCAAAAACAACTCAAGTTTTCGGATTTGATGTGCCGTTCTCTAAAAAAACG
>NZ_CALHIF010000071.1 GCF_938030755.1 uncultured Granulicatella sp.
TTAATCTATTTTTATTAGAAAAGAAAGCAGAGTCTAAGTCATAAAAACTTGGATTCTGCCTCTATTATAATCTATTACTGAACAACACCGGTATCAATCGTTACTCCATCTTTTTTAATGATGTATTTACCACTATTCACCTGATTATTAAAAGTGAAATCAATACTGATTGTTGTTGTCTCCGTTATTTTAAACGATCTATAGGCTGTGTTTATATTATTATTGGCATCTTGAATGAAAACTTCTACCACATTTTGTTGTTTTTGGGGGGTAGTTGTATTGTTTCCATTTCCATTATTCGTCGGTTTTTTTTCTTCATATGGAATAGTGAATTTACGACTAACTACTCTTTCTCCTTTTCCTTTTGAAATAACAACCGATAAAGTATCCCCTTGTTTTAAAGCAGTCCCTTCTGCTGGTGACTGTTTAATAACCGTGTCTTCCGTCTCATTACTATTTTCTTCAGTAATTTGAAGTTTTAGTCCATTCTGTTTTGCGTATTCTTGAACGCCTGAACGAGTGTAACCTTTTAAGTTGACCAAACTCACTGGTTCTTTTCCTTTCGAAACTGTCAATACCATTTTTATTTCCTTCGCAACAACCTTTTGATCCTTTGCGATACTTTGTTCGGTAACTTTTCCAGCTTCGACTTTATCAGAATAGGTTTCTTTCTTTTCTACAGCAATTCCTAATTTTTGAAGTTCATCTTTTGCTTTCTCAAACGTACTACCAACGTAGTTTCCTATCGTCACCGTATCTTTTCCAGCACTAACTTTTAAAACTACTTTTGATTTTTCTCTAACCTTACTTCCGGCTTTAGGATTAGTTTCAACCACTTTTCCTTCTTCCACGGTATCTGATTTAACTTTTTGAACATCGGAAATTTCCAAATTCAAATCTGCCAATTTTACTTTTGCTTCAGCTTCCGTGTATTTACTCAAATCCGGAATAGTAATCTCTTTAGGTGCAGATTGAATATAAGCAAAAATTGCAGCGGCTCCAATAAGGGTTAGTAGCAGTAGTAAAATCCAAGGCCATTTTCTTCTTTTTTTCTTTGGTTCTTGAGTAATAGGCTTCTTTTCTTCATCAAATTGAATTTCAGGAACTTCTTTACTCGAAGTTGGGAGCTTTCGAGGTATGGCTCCTGTAGCAATCGGTTGTAAAACTTTTGTTTCCTGACTCAATGTAGTTGGTTTAAACATCGGTTCATTAAGCCTTTCAGGATTCAAGCAAGTTTGTAAATCTTCCAGCATCTCTTCACAACTATTATAACGATCCAAAGGTTCTTTTGCAGTTGCTTTAAGAACTATATTTTCCAAGCTTTGATGAACTGTTGGTAACATTAATGAAATTCGCGGAAGTGGTTCTTGAAAATGTTTTAGGGCAATTGATACAGCAGACTCCCCTTCAAATGGAACCTCACCAACTAACAATTCATACAGAACAATTCCAAGAGCATATATATCACTTCGAATCGTAGCCATTCCGCCTCTAGCTTGTTCTGGAGATAAATAATGAACAGATCCTAATAACGTATTTGTTTGAGTAAGCGAAGTCTCCGATAATGCAATCGCAATCCCAAAATCTGTAATTTTAACATCACCATGGTTATCAATCAAAATATTTTGAGGCTTAATATCGCGATGAATAATTCTATTTTGATGAGCCACCTCTATAGCAGAAACAATTTGTGTCATAATACGCACTGCTTCTCTTGGTGGTAGAGGCCCTCTTTCTCGAATATATTCTTTTAAATCGGTTCCTTCGACGTATTCCATCACAATATAATGGGTCCCATTTTCTTCTCCTACATCATAAACTCCTACAATATTAGGATGAACTAATTGAGTTGCCGATTGAGCCTCTCTTTGAAAACGTCTCATTGCCGCTTCATTTGAATGAAAATCAAATCGTAATACTTTCACAGCAACAGGTCGCTCTAAAATTAAATCTCTTGCCAAATACACTGTGGCCATACCACCAGTTCCCACATGAGATTGAATCTTATACCGACCTCCGATTGTCTTCCCCGATTCAAACATTAAGCTACCTCCTCTCTCACCAAGTATTTAGCAATCGCCACGGTAATATTATCCCGGCCACCTGCTTCGTTAGCAGCTAAGACCGCCTTTTGAGCTTGTGTATTTACATCAGAATAATTACCTAATATTTCTTTTATATATTGATCTTCTAGCATGTTAGACAATCCGTCTGAACATAATAAAATCGTATCCTCATTTTTTAAAGTCACACGTACAAAATCAATTTGAACATTCAAAGTTATTCCCAAAGACTGAGTAACAACATTTCTTTGAGGATGTTTTTTTGCTTCCTCTTCAGTAATCTCTCCAGATTTTACCAATTCTTGTACGAGTGTATGGTCTTCAGTTATTTGTTTAATTTGAAAATTGCGATATAAATAAGCTCGACTGTCTCCAACATTTGCTACTAATAATTCAGATCCAATGATTACCGCTGCAACAATTGTTGTCCCCATCCCATCTAATTCACGATATTGGTTTGCTTTCTGAAAGACACGATCATTTTCAGCCTGAATATTTTTTACGAGCCATTGGTAGGCTGCTTCTATATCCGTAATACTTTCTTCTTCCCAACGTTTTCCCAAATGAGATAATGCCATAGCACTAGCTACATCCCCAGCATTATGCCCGCCAATCCCATCGCAAACAACGATAAGTGGCATATTTTGAGTATTCAAAAAATATCCGGCAGCATCTTCGTTTAAAGTACGTCTTTGCCCGACGTCACTCTTGATGGCTATCTCCATATTTTCCCTCCTGTTGCGAATCTATTTCCTTACCATTCTTGCAATAAAAAAACCATCTGTATGATATTCATGCGGCAATATGGTAAGCATCGGATTTTCATTAGTACACCCAAACTCTTCTATTGGTTGTAATTCAAAATCCGGATGATTGGCTAAAAATTTAAGAACGACTTCCTCATTCTCACTTTTATTAATCGTGCAAGTTGAATAAATCAATTTTCCACTGTTCTTTACCATTGTAGCAACTGACGCTAAAATTTCCAACTGTATTATTTGTAATTTTGTTAAATCTTCACTATTTTTTGTATATCTTATATCTGGTTTACGACGCATTAAGCCTAAACCCGAACACGGTGCATCTATAAACACTGCATCAAAACTTTCTTTTTCAAACAGTTCTCCTGCTTTTCTAGCATCGAGAGCGTGAGTACGAATACGATCTTCTACTCCTAGACGTTTGGCGTTTTGATGAATCTTGCGTAATTTATTTTCATGTAAATCCAACGCTTCAACAAATCCACCTTCTTCAGGCACCAGATAACTTGCAAAATGAGTAGTCTTTCCTCCAGGAGCAGCACAAGTATCAAGCACTTTATCCCCAGGATGTAACCTGCCTACTTGAGCCACTAATGAGGATGACTCGTCTTGAACCGTAACAACTCCATCTTTGAACGCTTTAGATTGCAATAAATCTCCTTCTTCAACGATAATCGCTCGAGGAGATAACTTACTTGCTTGAACCGTCACACCTTCCTCCTGAAGAAGAGTTTTCACGTCCTCAATCGACATCTCTGAATTTTGAACACGCGCGCTTAAATGTGGCGCAATATTTAAACTCGGGAAAATTTCTCTAACCTCTTCCCCATATTGTTCAAACAATAAATCCACAATCCAGCGCGGCATACTATATTCAATACTTAAACGGTCCCGTTCGTTTTTAATAGAAGCAACCCCATCGAATCCGGCGCGTTGAACATTTCTAAGAACACCATTGACGAATTTCGCAATTCCTTGATGCCCACGATTCTTAGCAATCTGCACTGCTTCATAAATAGCTGCACGATCTGGAATACGGTCAAGGTATGCCATTTGGTATACAGTCATTCGTAGTAAACTTAGTACCCATAGTTCCATTTTCTTTTGTTTTTCGACAAATGGTTTTAAATAGAAGTCTAATGTCAATTTACGTTGAATAGTTCCATAGAACAATTCCGTTAATAACCCTCTATCTCTTGCGTCCAATTTATGTTTTTGTAACACATTTTGAAATGCGACGGTCGAGTATGCTTGATTCTTTTCTACATTCGTTAATAATTCTACGCAAATATCACGTACATTACTCATGGTTTAATCCCTCAAAAACGGCATCGCTCCTCAACAATTCTGGAAATCCGTTCATAAATGCCTTCGCATCCATTTGAGCTTTTCCTGCTGGTTGAAGACGTGTAATCTCAAGAACAGTTCCATCGCCACAAGCCACATATAAACGTCCGCCTTCTACAAATAAGCTTCCTGGTGCTTTAGCAGTTTGTTTATCCGTTACAGCAACACCCCACATCTTCACACGATTTCCATTTAAAATCGTAAAAGACGTTGGCCATGGACGTAACCCACGAACGAAGCAATCTACTTCAGTCGCTGTTTTATTCCAATCGATTTGCTCTTCGTCTCTTGAAATATTTGGAGAGAACGATACTAGCGCTTCATCTTGTTCCACTTCTGTTATCGTGCCCGCAAATAACGCTGGTAATGTTTCAATCAGTAAATCCGCTCCAACGACGCTTAGTTTTTCAAACATACTAGCAACATCATCTTCTCCAGTAATCGGAATCGCACGTTGCGAAATAATCGCACCCGCATCCATCTTGGCAACCATACGCATAATCGTTACGCCTGTTTCTTTATCTCCATTCATAATCGCATAATGAATTGGCGCTCCACCACGGTACTTTGGGAGTAGTGATGCATGAACGTTCACCGCACCAAAACGCGGGAAGTTTAAAAACTTCGTTGGCAAGAATTGACCATAAGCTGCTGTTACAATTAAATCTGCATCTAGTTGCATCAACTCTTCCAATTCCTGCGATCCACTTAATTTTTCTGGTTGATAGACAGGAATATCATGCTCCAATGCAACTACCTTCACAGGAGTTGGTGTAATCACCTTCTTACGTCCAACTGCACGGTCTGGTTGTGTCACAACCGCAATCACTTCAACTGTTTCTTCATCAATTAATCGTTTCAAAACACCTGTTGAAAACTCAGGCGTTCCCATAAAAATAACTTTCTTCATTTTTCACCTCTATAAGAAATGTTGTGGTTCCATATCAATCGTCATGAGTAATTTCTTTGTATCCACTTCTTGCGTTTCCATCATCAGTTGTTCAAGAAACTCTTGTAGTTGCGGTTCGTTTTTGTATTTCACAATAATTTGGAAATAATAACGATTATTCATTCTCGCAATCGACTTAGCAGTCGGTCCTAGCACAACTGCATTCGGCGACACATTCGCTTTTAACGCCTTATGCACTTCGACAGCTTTCTTCAACGCCACTCCTTCATCTTCACTTGAGAAAGTAATCATCGTTGTAAAGAAGTACGGTGGGTAATTTGCCATATGACGCATCCGCATCTCTGTTTCAAAGAATCGCTCATACTGATGACCTTGCGCTAATTGAATCGCGTAGTGCGTTGGGTTATAAGTTTGGATAAATACCTCACCTGGTTTATCCCCACGCCCTGCACGTCCTGAAACTTGAGTCAGTAGTTGGAATGTTTTTTCCGAACTTCTAAAGTCAGGAATATTCAGCGCTGTATCCGCATTAATAACGCCTACAAGCGTTACATTTGGATAATCGAGACCTTTCGCAATCATCTGAGTTCCAATTAAAATATCCGCTTCTCGATTCTCAAACTGTTTCAGAATCGCTTCATGTTGTCCTTTACGTCTTGTCGTATCCACGTCCATTCGCACAATGCGCGCATCTGGGAACACTTCTTGCAATTCTTCTTGCACCTTTTGCGTTCCTGTTCCAAAATAACGAATCTGTCTACTTTGACATTTTGGACAGAAATTAGGGATATGTTCTTCATGTCCACAATAGTGACATTTCATACTTCTCGTATCCATATGAAGCGTTAATGAAATATCACAATTTGGGCATTCTAAAACCGTTCCGCAATCACGACAAAGTACAAATGAAGAATATCCGCGTCGGTTTAAGAGTAAGACACTTTGTTCTCCTCGTTCTAATCGTTTTTCGACCGCATCTAGCAAAGTCTTTGAAAATGATCCTTTTTGATGAACGAATTCCGTTCTCATATCAATCAAATGAACTTCTGGTAACAGTTGTGCCTTTGCACGTTTCGTTAATCTCAAAAGCGTATAAACGCCCTTTTGTGCACGCGCACGAGACTCAAGACTTGGTGTCGCACTTCCTAACACCACTGGACAGTGATGATATTCCCCACGCCAAATCGCTACATCGCGAGCGTGGTATCTTGGAGACTCATCTTGTTTATACGTTGCTTCGTGTTCTTCATCTAAAATGATAATTCCGATGTTGTCTAATGGAGCAAAGACCGAAGAACGAGCACCTACAACAATGTCTGCTTCCTTATTCTTAATCTTACGCCATTCATCGTATTTTTCTCCGACACTTAACCCACTATGAAGTACCGCCACTCGGTCTCCAAAGCGCGATTTGAATCGGTCGACCATTTGAGGGGTCAATGCGATTTCTGGAACGAGCATCATCGCACTTTTTCCTTTCTCAATCACTTCCCCAATCCATTGTAAGTACACTTCTGTTTTCCCAGAACCTGTTACACCTTCTAACAAGTATACTTTCGATTTTTCAGTATCAATAGATTCTTCTTTCACTCGGTCAAATGCAACTTGTTGTTCAGAATTCAATTGGAATGGATCACTCTTTTTAAAGACTCTTCCTTTGTAAGGGTCCCGATTTACTTCCTTTTGAACAATCGTAATCCAATTACGTTCCACTGCGAATTTTAAATCAGCAGTTGTAAAATCTGTATCTTCCAAGAAACTTTTCTTCTGGATTTCCATACTCTCCATCGAAGCGAGTGTCTTTAATAGAGCTATTTTCTTCTTCGCACGTGAAGAAACCGTAGGGATAAACTCCTCATATTCTTGCAACATGTAATTCAATCGAATCCAGTCTTCTGTCTTTACCTTGGCACGGTCTTTGACAAGTGTCTCGATGACCACTGCGCCTTCTTTTTTCAACTTCATCAATTGTTTTAAATGTTCTTCAGGAAGGTCATCCGTATATAACAAGGTTCTCTCGTTATGGAAAATTTCTCTAAATACATCTTCATTCTCTTGTGGATTTACTAATACAAATTGTTTTTCGTAATTCGACTTCAACATTGCAGGGAGCATTGTTTGGTAGCATTGAATCAAGAACGCATGAACCTTCTTTGACAAATATGCTCCTAGTTGAATCATTTCAGGTGATAAGACTGGATCTAAATCCATTAAATGCAAAATATCTTTAGCTTCACCCTCAAAAGTGGATTCATCAATGAGTTCTAACACAAAACCAGATACGCTTCTTACACCAAACGGTACCGCAACACGCATTCCAACCTCAATGCTCTCTTGTAATATTTCAGGAACATGATAATCAAAAGGGCGATTCACATGAATGACTGGTACATCAACGATTACTTTTGCATACATCTTTTCACCTCCAAAATTGTTTTACTATTTATTATACCATAATGAACTTTATTTTGTTGTCGTCTACGCTATACTTCTATATTGCAAAAATAAAAAGCCAAGGGAGGCCCCCTTGACTAAATATTGAATTTATACATGTTCAGGTTTGCTATCTTCACGGATAGTTAATTTTCCAGCTGCAATCTCTTCTAACGCACGACCAACATTTTTATGTGATTCATATTTTTCTAACAATGGTGGTTCATGGTGGTGTAATTCATGCGCACGTTTACTTGAAAGAATTACTAATGAATATTTTGAATCGATTTTTTTTAGTAACTTATCGATTGATGGGTATAACATCATAACAACTTTCCCTCTTTCTACTCTTCCTCTAAAATTTCTTCTAACTCATCTTCAAACTCTTCAATACTCTCTATATTTCGTTGAATTCGTAAATGTTCAGTTTGAATAATAGCTTCAATTTGTTGAACCGCATTTTCTACTTTGTCATTAATAACAGAGTAATCATAATACTTCATCAAACAAAGTTCTTCTCTAGCAACCTTCATACGGTTTTTAATCACTTCGTCTGAATCTGTTCCACGGTTTACGATGCGAGATTCTAGTTCATGTAAATCAGGTGGTGTTAAGAAGATAAACACCCCGTCTGGCATCGCTTCACGAACTTGAAGCGCTCCTTGAACTTCAATTTCTAAGAATACATCTTTTCCTTTATCTAATGTTTCTTGTACATAATCTAAAGGTGTTCCATAGTAGTTTCCTACATATTCCGCGTATTCTAATAATTTTTTATTTGCAATCATCTCTTCAAATTCTTCTCTAGATTTGAAGAAATAATCTTTTCCATCCACTTCACCTGGTCTTGGCTTACGAGTCGTTGCAGATACTGAGTACACAAATTTTTGATTGCCTTTTGCAAAAATAGCCGCGCGTACTGTTCCTTTTCCGACACCTGAAGGCCCAGATAAAACGATTAATAAACCTTTTCTTGCCATAATCGTTTGAAAACTCCAATCTCTTTACATCTTTCTACTATAGTATCACAAACACGGTTTTTGCACCAATCAAAAATAATAGAAAATCAATAAAAAATCAATCTCCATAAGTTTTCTTAGGAGTTTCCAAATTTTCGATTAGCCAAATTACTTTTCTCTTCTCATTAATCTCAAATAAAAAAGTCTAAAACGCTCTAACCTTTCCCATTATGCAATTCGAATATTTTTCCATCGCCCACTTCTAAATCGAAGTAGAATAATCATATCTCGAATAAATTGGTCGATAAAGACGGCGTACCATGCACCAGCAAGTCCCCATCCAAAGAAATTTACAAATACATATCCTAAACTTAATCGAATCACACATGATCCGATGAAAATCGCAATCAGTGGCCAAACTGTATCTCCTGCGCCACGCAGGGCTCCAGAAGTAATTAGTTGATGACTTTGAAATGGTTGAACAAAGGCAACAATGGATAAAGCAATCACTGTATTTTGAATGATTTCTACATTATCAGTGTAAAGCCCCGCCAATAAAGATGCTCCGAAGTAAATGGATACTGACATCATGATTGCTAAAGTTAATCCTATTCGCTGACACATCTTCGTATATCGCTCTGCTAATTTCTCATCTTTGGCTCCAAGTGATTGCCCCATTAATGACGAAGCTGTAATCCCGAAAGCTTGGGCTGGGGAATACGATAGCGACAGAACATTTAAAGCAATTTGGTGAGCAGCATACACATTGTTTCCTAACCCTGAAACAATCTTCAAGAACATAATGACTCCAAAACGAAGTGCCATCTGTTCTAACGCCGTTGGAATTCCGATTCGAACTAAATCCCTCATCACATCAAAACTAAACTCAAATTTTTCTTTAAAGTCTAGTTTTAACACACTCTTTCCAGATAAGATGTAACGAACATTCAATACCATCGCAATAAAATTCGATAAAGCTGTAGCAATGGCTGCCCCTGTCACCCCTAAAGCTGGAAGTCCAAACATACCATAAATTAAAATTGCATTTCCTAAAACATTACAACTATTGGCAATAATATTATTCTTCATAGGAATTTTTGTTTCCCCAATTCCACGAAGATCCGCTGTCACAGTAAAAGATAATGATTGGAAAATAAAACCAATTGTGACAATTCTAAAATAATCCACACCGACATTAATAACCGTTGCGTCTCCACCTAGCATCGATAAAATTTCTGGAGCAAATATTATCATAAAAATAGCCGTTGGTGTTACACAGAAAATCATTGCAAGAATCATGACATGTTTTAAGATATTTCCCATACGATTGAATTTCTTTGCACCAAAATATCTGGCAATAATCGCAGTCCCACCAACATTTAAAGCTTGAATCAAACTAAGACCTAGAAACATTGGTTGATTCGTCATCCCAACAGCAGAAACGGCTGCAGCAGAGTCACCAGAAATCTTACCAACCATCATCATATCAACCATCCCAAAAAGGGCTCCAAGAAGAACTTCTACAAATACTGGCCATACAATGACAAATATATTTTTTCTTAGTTCTTTATTCGTTAGTTGTTGCTGTTCTTCCACGCAACCAATCCTCTCACCTTAAAATGTAGTTACTATTTTACACCTATTTTCTTTTCAAAACAAATAAGCGACAAACATTTTGTCGCTTACGTCTTTTATCGTTTCCCTTCCCACTCTGCATAGAATTGCTGTAGATACATTTCCAAAAAAGCATGCCGTCCTTTTGCTAATTTCTTGCCATAGTCCGTATTCATCAATTCTTTTAACTTTAGTAATTTTTCATAGAAATGCATAATCGCAGTTGATTCCCCATTCCTATATTCTTCAGGTGTCATTTGTTCACGCGGTTTCATATTTGGTTGATGAATCAGTCTTCCTGTACTTCCAGAATAACACATCACTCTGGCAATACCGATTGCACCAATCGCATCTAAGCGGTCAGCATCTTGTACTACTTTTCCTTCGAGCGAAAGTTCTTGTTGCTCCTTGTGATTCTTAAACGACATTCTTGTAATGATCGATTCAATAGCATCTATCTGATCAGAGGTTAGATCTATCGAAGTTAGAAATTCCTTCAATTCCTTTAATGCATCTGCTGGATTTTGGATAACTTTATCGTCGATAACATCATGAAGTAGCGCTGCGGCTTCACAAATAAATAAATCTGCCCCTTCCGCCTGCGCAATCGTCTTCGTCGTATTGACCACTCGTTCAATATGCGACAAATCGTGCCCTGTTCTATCCATGCTGAGCACTCTTTTAGCATATTGTTCCATCGCTTTTAATTGTTCTTCTTGCTTCATACTTCCTCTTCCTCAGGATACTTGATGCCCCATTCACGGCGTAAGTCGGTCATAATTTTCATCACATCGACCGTATATTCTAAATGCATGCAGTCTACTCCTGTATCGATGGTTGACTCCATATCGAGTACCTCATAGGCTAAGGCATCCAGCCCTCGTTCATCTTCAAAAGTTTCAACATTCCCATCTTCTGTATAAGTAATCGTTGCTTTATGTGCTCTTGGATAATCGACAATCTCAATATACCCTTTGTCATAAGCAATCACTCCGCGTTTTGGTTGTTTAGCATGGAGAGTCATCGTGACTGTTGCCATTTCTCCAGCGTCATTTGACAAAACGATTCCAGCTTGTTCATCCACACCCGTTGGCGCTAATTTCACTTGAGAAACCATCGAACTAGGTGCTTCACTCATAAAATAACGAATGCATGACAGGGCATATACACCAATATCCAGCAATGCTCCTCCTGCTAGATTGCGGTTAAAAAAACGATTGGTCATATCATAATCTTTATAGCTTCCAAAGTTCATTTGAATCATACGGAGCTCACCCAATTTTTCAGCTTCTTTAGTTAATTGTTTATAGACTGGCATATGGTAAAGCGTCATCGCTTCTGCCAAAATCACATTGTTTTCTTTAGCGAGTTGTAATGCTTCTTCTAACTCTTCACTGTTTAATGTAATCGCCTTTTCGCATAGCACATGCTTTCCAGCAGCTAACGCTTTTCTAAGATAGTGAATATGTGTGTTATGAGGAGTTGAAATATAAATAATATCCACTGCTGGATCGGTAAAGACATCGTCAATTTCATCGTACACTTTTTCAATTCCATATTTTTCTGCGAACTTCAAAGCATTCGCATAGGTGCGGTTAGCAACCCCATAGAGTTTTCCATTCAAAGATTCTAGCGCTACTGCTAATTCATTAGCAATCACACCAGTTCCAATAGTAACCCAGTTCTTTGTTACTTTTTGTTGCATATGCTCTACCTCCAAAATTCGTTACTCTCATGATACCCGCCAAGGTGATAAAACTCAACTCTAGCGTAAAAAAAGCTAGACCGAAGCCTAGCTTAATGGGTTTCTATAAATTGTTTAATCAGTTGAACTAATTGTTTTTGTTGCTCTTGTGCACTCATTGTAGCAGTACCATCACCATTTTGCTGACCATACAGTCCAAATCCACTATGATTTCCACCTTCAATCGTTGTATAGATTGTAGACTCCGGCAACTTTGACTTAGCATCCTCATATTTATCTTGATTCAAAATTTTATCATTTGAAGCTGTTATCGATAAAACCGGAATTTGTGTTCCACTAATATCCGTACTCTTATCTGGATAGCTTGCAAGCAGGATTAGCCCCGCAACTTTTTGATTCTCATTTAGATTTTTTGCTTCGACCGTTGAAACCACTCCTCCAAGAGAATGTCCTCCAAGAAAGACTTTATCTAAGTGTTCTTCCTTCACTATAGTGGCCATTGTTCCATTGTCTAATACTGGTAGATTTAACTGCGAAGAAATAAGATACACTTCAATTCCTTCTTTCGCTAAATCATCTGCTAACTTGGCATAAGCTTGAGGTTCAACCATCGCTCCTGTATAGAAAATAAATGTTCCTTTCTTCTCACCAGTCACTTCAAAATGAGTCCAATTATTTTTTTGCTCAAATGCAGCAACATTCCAAATTTCTTGTGCTTCTGGAGTCCCTCTGTAAGTAAACATTTGAATCAATCCAAGTGCTAATAAAATAAAAGCAAATAGCACTCCAAAAATCCCATACATAATTTCCCTTTGTTTTGTCATCTATCATCTCTTCTCTCTATAAACCTTACTACTATTAGAATACTACAACTGTTTGCAAAAAAACAATACGCCAAATGCAAGTTATACCGTATACGGTATAACTTAACTTTCAAAATCGAAAATTTCATAAGCAAGTTATTTGTCATTTTAATATTAAAGTGTATACTAAACTCATACAAAAAAAGAAAGAAGGATTGAAAATGTACCCATTATACAATAGCCAAATTAAATTAAATGAAGTAACACTAAATGTAAATCATCTATTGCAGGAAACGGAATTTTACACAAAGGAACTTGGTCTTCAAATCTTGAGTCAATCCGATTCTGAAGTGTTACTGGGCATTGGAATAACACCCCTTGTTCGACTTATTCATACGAATATCGATAAAAATGTTAAAGATAGTTATGGTCTATATCACTTGGCAATTCATCTTCCAACTAGAGAAGCTCTCGGAGACTTTTTAAGACATGTAGTTCATACATCTCTTCCCCTTGTTGGTACCGCTGACCATGGTTATAGTGAAGCAATTTATCTTGAAGATTTCGAAGGAAATGGAATTGAAGTGTACCACGATAAACCAGTAAACGTCTGGGATATTCGTGAAGATGGAAGAATTATTGGTGTTACTGAGGAAATGGATGGCCAAGAAATCTACGAATTAGGTCGTGATACTACTCCTTACCAAATGCCAGAAGGAACACGTATGGGGCACGTTCACCTATCTACTCGAGATTCAAAAGAGACGATGCTATACTTAACTACTCTTCTTCCAGTAGAAGATAAATTCTCAGTCCCTTCAGGAAGTTGGATTGCTTCAGGTGATTATCACCATCATCTTGCGGTTAACCAATGGGGAGGACCTCATCTTGATGTTCGCGTCAAAAATATTCCAGGGCTTGCTTACTATACGGTTGAAACAAACGACGATTCAGTCTTCAAAAATATTTTACAAAAAGCAACAGTTCTTGCAACATCCATTGAAAAACGTAATGAAAATGAAGTCGACATTACTGACAGCAACGGAATTACCGTTCGTGTTACATTAAAACAATAAAAACAGTTAAAAAAGGTGGATACATTGCATCCACCTTTTTACAATTCAGATTAATTTTCTGCTTCGGCTTGTTTCTTACGTTTATTTGCTTTTTCACGTTCGCCTTTATTTAGAATTTGTTTTCTTAAACGAATGGTTTCTGGAGTAACTTCGCAGTATTCATCGTCTGATAAGAATTCTAATGACTCTTCAAGAGATAGTTTCTTAGGAGTCTTAATCACTGAAGTTTGGTCTTTCGTAGCTGAACGAATATTTGTTTGTTGTTTTGCTTTCGTAATGTTTACCGCTAAGTCGTTTTCACGAGAGTGTTCTCCAACGATCATTCCTTCATAAATTTCAGTACCTGGCTCCGTAAAGATTACACCACGGTCTTCAACTCCCATAATTCCGTAAGTCGTTGCTTTTCCTGTATCTGTTGAAACAAGTGCACCATTACGGCGTCCACCAATGCTTGTTGGAATGTATGGTAAGTATTGATCGAATGTGTGGTTCATAATACCGTATCCACGTGTCATTGATAAGAATTCAGTTGTATATCCTAATAATCCACGTGCTGGAACTAAGAAGACGATACGAACTTGTCCGTTATCATTGTGTTGCATATCTTGCATTTCACCTTTACGGTTACTTAATGATTCGATAATTGAACCCATGTATTCTTCAGGAGTATCGATTTGTACACGTTCAAATGGTTCACATTTTACGCCATCGATTTCTTTAATAATTACTTCTGGACGAGATACTTGTAACTCAAATCCTTCACGACGCATGTTTTCGATTAAGATTGATAAGTGTAATTCCCCACGTCCTGATACAATCCATGCATCTGGTGAATCTGTTGATTCCACTTTTAGAGATACGTCTGTTTGTAATTCACGCATTAGACGTTCTTCAATCTTACGAGCTGTAACGAACTTCCCTTCGCGTCCTGCAAAAGGTGAATTGTTCGTCAAGAATGTCATTTGTAATGTTGGTTCATCAATGTGTAATACTGGCAGGCTTTCTTGTGTATCTACTGGTGTTACTGTTTCTCCAACGAAGATATCTTCCATACCAGATACAGCAATTAAATCCCCTGCTTTTGCTTCATTGATTTCTAAACGATTTAATCCGAAGAAACCAAATAATTTTGTAACACGGAAGTTTTTCTTTGTTCCATCTAATTTTAGAAGAGATACTTGGTCCCCTACTTTAATGGTTCCACGAAAGACACGTCCGATACCGATACGTCCCACATATTCATTATAGTCTAATAATGACACTTGGAATTGTAATGGTTCGTCTGAGTTATCCACTGGAGCAGGAATGTGTTCGATAATCGTATCAAATAAGTAATCCATTGTTTCTTCTTGATCTGCAGGATTATCAGATAAACTTGAAGTTCCGTTTAATGCTGAAGCATATACTACTGGGAATTCTAATTGATCGTCATCTGCTCCTAATTCGATGAATAATTCAAGTACCTCATCGACTACTTCCTCTGGACGAGCAGCATCACGGTCAATTTTGTTTACTACAACGATTGGTGTTAAATGTTGTTCTAACGCTTTTTTCAATACAAAACGAGTTTGAGGCATTGTACCTTCATACGCATCCACTACAAGAACTACACCGTCTACCATTTTCATGATACGTTCTACTTCTCCACCAAAGTCCGCATGTCCTGGTGTATCCATAATATTGATTCGGGTTCCTTTATATTGAACAGCTGTATTTTTCGCTAAAATAGTAATACCTCGTTCACGTTCGATATCGTTTGAGTCCATTGCGCGTTCTGATAATTCTGTACGTGCATCTAAAGTATCTGATTGTTTTAATAATTCATCCACAAGTGTTGTTTTACCATGGTCAACGTGGGCGATAATAGCAATATTGCGAATATCATTTCTTAATTTCATGTATTTCCTCCATTGATTGACAAAATGAAAGTGATGGAATCTGAACGCTAAAAGAGCCCTTCCATCACCTTAACTTCTTCTCTTAACTCAAAAAGTATACTACAAAAACGCTGTAAACTCAAAAGATAAAAACAATAAGTACCATCTGCGTAAAATCTGTAAAGAGATGATACTTATTCATTACTCATTGAAGTTATTTGGCTTCAAACCAGTTGTCCCCTACATTACTATCTGCTCGTAGTGGTACTTTCAGACTTACGGCATTTTCCATGATTTCTTCTACTAAACTTTGAAGACTTTCTAATTCGTCTTGTGGCACTTCAAAAATCAACTCATCGTGCACTTGTAATAATAATTTAGCTTTGAATTGACGTTCTCTCATTTCACGGTCCAATTCAATCATGGCCATCTTCAAGATATCTGCAGCGCTTCCTTGGATTGGTGAGTTCATCGCTGTACGCTCTGCGAATGAACGTAAATTAAAGTTACTTGAATGAATATCTGGTAAGTAGCGACGACGATGGAATAAAGTTTCTACGTAATCTTTCTCACGCGCTTCTTTCACAACAGATTCCATAAAGTCTTTTACGCCCTGGAACTCTTCCAAATAACGGTCGATGAATTCTTTGGCTCTCTTACGGGAAATATTCAAGTTTTGCGACAATCCATAATCACTAATTCCATACACGATTCCAAAGTTTACTGCTTTGGCTTGGCGACGCATTTCACTGGTAACATCCTCCGGATTTGTAATACCAAACACACGCATTGCAGTATTGGTATGAATGTCTACGTTATTTTTGAAGGCTTCTATCATATGTTTATCGCCAGCAATATGGGCTAACACACGTAGTTCAATTTGCGAATAGTCACTTGAGAGAATCTTCCAATCATCGTGTTCTGGTAAGAACGCGTAACGGATACGACGGCCTTCTTTTGTACGAATTGGAATGTTTTGTAAGTTTGGATCCACTGAGCTTAGACGACCCGTTTGCGTTAAGTTTTGGACAAAACGCGTGTGAATCTTGCCGTCTTCTTGAATATACGCTTGCAAACCTTCGACATATGTTGAATTTAATTTCGCTAATTGACGATATTCTAAAATTAACTCTACGATAGGAGCTTGATGCGCTAACTTCTCAAGAACATCTACCGCTGTTGAATAACCTGTTTTCGTCTTCTTAATCACTGGTAATCCCATCTTTTCAAATAAGATGATCCCTAGTTGTTTGGTCGAATTGATATTAAACTCTTCCCCAGCAAGCGCATAGATTTCCTGCTCAATCTCTTTAAGACGTATCTCAAATTCCACACCCATCTCAACCAAGCGTTCTTTATCGACACGAATTCCTTGAATTTCCATACGTGCTAAAATGTCGCTCACCGGCAATTCCATTTCCCAATAAAGATGCGCTTGTTCATTTTCTTCAAGGCGTTTCAATAGTTTTTCAGGTGCTTGGGCAATCGTATACACTTTGGCTGCTAAATGCTGATTCCATACCTCTTTATCTTCAGGAATTTGGATTTTAACGCCTTTACCATATACGGCTTCGTCACTAGAAAGTATCGTCACATCTACACGACGAGCTACGTCACTAATCTCTTTCACGATATCATTCGTATCCACAAGGTAAGCAAGTAGTGACACATCATATTTAGCACCTTCTAACACTAGACCGAAACGGTGTGCAAGCACTTTGGCTGCTTTTGTATCAAATAAATGTTTCTCCACTGAAGCATCCGCCAGCCATTCCTTGAAAGCTTTTGATGCAACGGCAGTATCTAAATCAGTCACGAAGACCTCTTTTTCATTTCCGAAGGCAACGGCAATCACCTGCGCAACATGATAGTTCGCTTCAAGAGTCTCAAAATGCACACTGGTAGCACCTTTAAGCAACTCTTCGGTAATCTCGGTCACACGTTTGACATTTGGGCGCTCGGCTTTTGGTGCTGCTTCTATAGCAGTGGCACCTGAATTTAATAGGTCTGATTGGAAAGAATTGAAGTTCATTTCCTTATAGAACGACATCAATGCATCCACATCTTGTTCCTTGCGAAGTGTATCCTCCAAAGTAATTTCGATTGGCGACTCTACATTGATGCGTGCTAGTTTCTTACTTAAGAAAGCCAACTCTTTATCATTAATTAAATTTTCTTTCAACTTGCTCTTCTTCATTTCATCAACATGTTCATAAATACCTTCTATACTGCCAAATTCTTGAAGAAGCTTTACGGCTGTCTTTTCACCGACTTTTGTAACTCCAGGATAATTGTCGGAAGCGTCTCCCATTAACCCCTTCATGTCGATAATTTGTTCAGGTGTTAATCCATATTTTTCGAAAATCACTTCAGGAGTATATTCGACCAGTTCAGTCACTCCCTTTGTCGTTATTTTCACAGTGATATTCTTGTCTGCAAGCTGAATTAAGTCTTTATCTCCTGAAAGAACCACGACTTCATATCCTGCTTCTTCCCCTTTTCTTGCAAGAGTTCCAATTATATCGTCTGCTTCATATTGATTTAGTCGGTAATGAGGGATTCCCCATGCATCTAAAAGCACATTAAAATACGGCATTTGTTCAATAAATTCCCCTGGAGTTTTTGAACGTCCTCCTTTATAATCTGCATACATTTCTGTACGGAAAGTTGTCTTCCCGGCATCCCATGCTACAAGTACATGTGTAGGTTTTTCAGAATCTAAAATTGACTTAAACATACGATGAAATGAATAGAGTGCGTTTGTATGTAAGCCGTTAGAATTTTTAAAACGATTTAAATCTAAAATCGAGAAAAATGCGCGGAATGCTAAGCTACTTCCGTCTACAAGTAATAATTTTTCTTTTACCATAATATGCCTCCTAATAAGTCATTATCAGTGTAACAAATAAACAAACTTGTGAACACTAAAAAGAGCTTTTTGATGATAAGCATAAATAGAATTTAATGGTGAGTTCCCCACTATGAAGCCTTTAGTTTTAAGTATTTACCGTAATTAAAAACAGTAAACCAAATGATTTACTGTTTCTTGGATAAATTATATTTCATCTCGAACGGTTTATAATACTTTTTCTAAAACGACTGCTTTCCCATGTTCGTTTTCTTTTTCAATTCCAATTTCTGTAAAACCACATTTGTCCCAAAATCTTTTACTTTGAGGATTTCCTTTCATATAAGCAAGTCTTACTTGAATAAATCCTTCTTCTCTAAAAGCTTTTAAAACCTCATTAATAATACTGCTTCCCTCTCCTCGTCCAGACTCTTTATAATCCATCATAAAAAGTCCAATATAGATAGTTTCTTTTATCGGAAAAGATACAATGAAATCCATAATAGCAACTAATCTATTTTCCTTAAAGAATCCTATGTAAAATTTGTCATCCCTATTTTTACCTTCTGGAAGAGCTTGTAAATCATTTAATACAGATTGTTTAGTAGGTTTTGGCGGACAATAGTTAAAATACAATTGATTTCCATTTTCTAAATCCAAAATAAGAGATGCATCATGCTCCCCCATCCTTCTAATGTTATAAACTGTAGATAATCTACTTAAATCCATCTAAACACCTCCAGAAATCCTCTTCTATTAATAATTTATCCATATCGATTCTTTTTAAATGAAATAGATATGCATACTTTTCTACTAATTGTTTATAAAAAAGCCTGACTTTCTGCCAAGCTTTTTGTTCATTTAGTTTTGTGTTGGTGAAGTATTCGATAATAGTTTCTCATATGCGAATTCATATTTTTGTACATCTCCTGCCCCCATAAAGACAATCACCGCATCTTTATATGAAAGAAGTGGAGATACATTTTCAAGTGGTAATACTTTCGCTCCACCCTTTACTAATTTTGCTAAATCTTCAATAGAAACATCACCAGCTTCTTCACGAACTGACGCAAAAATTTCACATAGGTAAACGTGGTCTGCTAGAGATAATACTGAAGCAAACTCCTCTAAAAGTGCGATTGTTCTTGTAAAAGTATGAGGTTGGAAGACAGCTACTACTTCTTTATCAGGATACTTTTGTCGAGCCGCATCTAATGTAGCGCGAATTTCAGAAGGATGATGTGCATAGTCATCAATAACCGTTACGCCATTAATGACTTTTTCAGAGAAGCGACGTTTTACGCCACTAAATGTTCGAAACTGCTGAGCTAATTCATTTGAATCTAATTGATTTAAGTAGTAGAAAGCGATAATTGCAAGAGCATTTAAGATGTTATGGTCCCCGTAAGTAGGAATGTAAAAATGACCATATAATTCTCCATGAATATACACATCAAAATAACTTCCTGCCTTCTCTTTACGGATGTTTTTAGCAATCACATCATTATGTTCACCAACACCATAATAGGTTACAGGAACAATAGCCTCTAGTGTACGAAGTCTTTCATCATCACCACAAGCAATAATCCCTTTTTTCACTTGTTTACCGAATGCTTCAAAAGCACTTTGAACATCATCGATATTTGTATAGTAATCAGGGTGGTCAAAGTCGATATTTGTCATGATAGCATAATCCGGACGGTACGCCATAAAGTGACGTTTATATTCACAAGCTTCTAATACGAAGTGTTCTGAACTTTCAACACCTTTTCCAGTCCCATCTCCAATAAGGTAACTTGTTGGTTCCATTCCACTTAATACGTGGGCTAACAAACCTGTTGTGCTCGTTTTTCCATGAGAACCTGTAATCGCAACACTCTTATAATTTTTCAACAATTCTCCTAAAAATTTATGGTATCGAATTACTTCTATTCCTTTTTCGCGAGCGGCAACTAATTCTTCATGGCTATCTGGAAATGCATTACCTGCAATCACAATTTGTCCTTCTTTTATATTAGAGGCGCTAAAAGGTAGTATAGGAATCCCCGCTTCTTCAAGTCCTCTTTGTGTGAAGAAATACTCTTCTAAATCAGAGCCTTGTACTTTATATCCTTCACCATGCAGAACTAATGCTAGAGCGCTCATTCCAGAGCCTTTAATTCCTGTAAAATGATAAATCTTGCTTTTATCCATTCTATCTCCTCACTTTTCTACTACTATTTTTTTGGATGACCATAAGGTAAATGTCGTCCCTGCTGTTCTTGTTCCATAATCATCGATAATGATTTTTTCATCGCGCGTCTTTGTTTTCTCGTTAGTGGTTTTTCTGGCACTTTTCGTCTTTCAACTTTTGTCTCCGGTAACCCTTCTAATAAGGACTCTTGTACAACTTCAACGTCAGATTCTTGTTTGCGTTTAAAGGCGGGAACATAGCCTTTAGTTGAAAAAAATTGACTTTGTACTGGCTTCTCATGAGAGGTACCATTGTACTCTTTCAAGCGTTTTTCGATGGTATCTTCTTGTTCCTCAACCGACACCAATAAGGATTCTTCCTTCTCGAATAAAATCAAGTCCATGCTATTTGGCAATAACTCTCTTTCTAACTCACGATAAGAAACTTTTGGTGTCTCCTCTTGTTCTAAACCTCTTGTACTTGAAGGTACCGTACTCGGTTTAAAAGGTTTGCGTTGATTCGTATTCAAATAAGAAGTCCAATCCACACGCGGTTTATATTTTTGATGACCTTCTGTTGCTTTTTCCTTAAATGAACGGAATTGCGCTGGTAATTGATGCAGCACTTTTTCACTCGATTGAAAAAGTGCTGCATCAGGTCTCTCATCAAATGGTAAGGATTCATGTGGAGTCTCATCTTTTCTAGTTGCATCAACTCGCGTCATTTCTTCGACGACTTGATCTTCAAAAGTTTGACCTTGCTTCAAGTAATTTGGAAAAATAGTATTTTCTCGTCTTGATTGCAAAGAAGCGAATGAATCGTTTTTCTCGTTAAATGGTTCATTCATGACTCCGTATCCTCCTTTATTGTAAGTTTAATGATTTAAATGGCGTCCCTACTGGAGTCGCATCATCTAATACTAAGATTCCTTTTTTCGCTGGTGCATTTTCTAATCCTAATTCACGCGCTGAGCAAAGCATTCCATAACTTGCCACACCGCGTAATTCACCTGCCCAAATAATAGCACCACTTGGCATTACTGTACCAGGTTTAGCAACGACTACTTTTTGTCCTTCTTTTACATTTGGTGCTCCGCAGACGATTTGTAACACTTCAGAGTCACTAACTCGTGTCATTGTAACGTGTAAGTGGTCAGAATCTTCATGATCCACGCAACTTTCAACGTATCCAACAACGAGTGCATCTTCAGGTGTTAAATCTAAAGAAGAAACATCAAATCCGGCTTTTTCAATTAAGCCTTTCACCACTTCTTGTTGCTCGGGTGTTAAGATTTGTTGTCCATCTTCTTCAAATGAAATCACTTCAGAAATCTTTTCAATATTATATCCTAGAACTTCTTTTGACTCACGAACAAAGACTTGAGTCACATTTCCTTTTTTCTCATAGTCAACATCGTAACGACTAGCCGATCCGCTAGTTAATAATAACGTATCGCCGATTCCTTTTTTATTATAAAAACTTAGCCACATAAATTTACCTCTTTATTATTAATTTGTTCTTCCATCTAAAATGGTGTTCACTGTGCTACGGTCTAACGCACGGATTGTTTGGATGACCATTTCACGTGCTGCTTCGTAGTCACGAATGGAGAACATTGTTTGGTGTGTATGGATATAACGAGCACATACTCCAATCACTGCACTTGGAACGCCTTGATTCATTAAGTGTGCTTTACCAGCATCTGTTCCACCTTGAGAAACAAAGTATTGGAACGGAATGTTATGTGTTAAAGCTGTGTCTTCTAAAAATTCTTTCATACGAGGAAGAGTCACCATACCTGGATCTAAAATACGTAATAAGAATCCTTGGTCTAAGTGGCCAAATGTTTCTTTTGACCCATTAATATCGTCTGCCGCTGAGCAGTCTACCGCAAAGAATAAATCAGGATTGAACTTCGTCACACTTGGACCTGTTCCACGTAATCCGACTTCCTCCTGCACGTTTGCTCCAGCGATTAATGTATTTGGTAATTCCTCGTCTTTAACAGCTTTTAATGCTTCAAGAACCACTGTACATCCGTAACGGTTATCCCACGATTTAGAAATCATGCGTTTCTTATTCGCAGTCCAAATAGTTTCTACGTCTGGAACAATTGTATCGCCAGGACGGCAACCATATTCAAGCGCTTCTTCGCGTGAAGTAAAACCTGCATCAAATAAAATATCCGTTACTTTCACTGCTGCTTGTTGCCCACCAGCCGCACGTAATAAATGTGGTGGAATGGAAGAAGAAATAATTGGGTAGTCCCCTTTACGTGTTAATAATGTAAAACGTTGTGCTGAAACTACGTATGGGTTCCATCCCCCTAAAGGACTTACTTTGAACATTCCGTTTGGAGTGATATTTGTCACCATGAATCCAACTTCGTCCATATGTGCTGCAATCATAATGCGAGGTGCATCTTCTTTAATGCTCTCACGAACCCCAAAAATCCCACCTAAACCGTCTTGTTCAATACGGTCTACTAAAGGTGTTAATTCGCTTCTCATAAAGTCACGAATACGGCCCTCATGCCCACTTGTTCCTTTCATTTCTGTTAACGTTTTGATTAATTGTTCTGTATGAGCTTCCATTGTATCCTCTTCTTTCCTAGCACTTTAAAATATCTTATAAACGCGCCAAAAGCTGGAGGAACTCCAGCTTTCTTTGATTATCCAATTTTGTATAAATCAATAATGGCTCCTGTTTTTGCATCTGCATAAAATTCGTATTGGACAAGTTCATCATCTTCCTTGCGAGTAACCCCGCCATAATAAACTTCCCCATAAAATTCTGGGCTATCCACGAATACAGGTTCCATTTCAATCCAAGAGCCTTCGATGGTTCCTACGACTTGAAATAATTTACGTACATTTTGAACAATAACATCTCCATTGACGTTTCTACGTTCAAACCATTTTGAAGCGGCCCATGCTCCAATAACAGCACCTGCTGCTAGAAGGAAACTTGCGCCTTTGAAACTATTTTTTGATCCCATATGAATCAGGCTCCTTTATTTGTTATTCAGGTTGTTTAAAAGCTTTTCTCTCTTGTGGGAAAATCACTTCCACACGATAAATCGGATGACCTTTTGCTGAAAATTTCTCTTCATATTCTGTCATCACATTTCCTGGAAATTCCACTTGATGTAAATCTAACCAAACTTGTTTTAACACAAGTCCAAATTGCGAGAATGAAGCAAGGCTGTATTCAAACAATCCGCGGTTATCTGTCTTGAAGTGTAATTCTCCAAATGGTGGTAATACTTTTTCATATCCTACTAAGAAACTCTCATGAGTCAAGCGACGTTTTGCATGACGTTTCTTTGGCCATGGATCCGAGAAATTTAAGTAAATTTGAGCTACTTCACCATCTTCGAAGTAGTCTGTTACTTGTCCACCGTTCACATGTAATAATTGTAAGTTTGGAACATCTGCTGCAAGAGCTTTTTCAAGTGCGACTACTAGGACGCTTTCTTGAATTTCAATTCCAATATAGTTAATGTTTGGGTTTTGACGTGCCATACCGCTCACGAATTGGCCTTTCCCAGAACCAATCTCAATATGGATTGGATTGTTATTGCCAAAACGTTCATGCCATCTTCCCTTCCATTGCGCTGGATCTTGGATGACCATTTCTGGGTGAGAGGCTAAAGTATCTTTTGCCCAAGGTTTATTTCTTAATCTCAAAGTCTAACTCCTGTATATTCTTCTGTGGGTTTTCCAATACGATTATTGTAAATCGACTTCACCAAAAGAATTTTCTCATTCATTTCAAGGTAACGTCCCTCGAAGTGCGTTTTCTTAATATAATTCAAGCAATTCATTAAGGCATACCATTCAATTCGTTGATAAATATTTGTAGACAGTTGTAATCCATACATATCAAGCCATTCACCCCATTGATGAACGGGAATGTATTGTGTCAAGATCATTGTCAAATCAGAAACCGGATCGGCAAGACGAACCATTTCCCAGTCGACAAGGTAGAGCTTTCCGTCTTCAGATAACATAAAGTTACGACGATCAAGATCTCCGTGACAAACTGTTTTTCCAACTTCGCTAACAAGCGGAATTGTTTCAATTAAGTAATTTAACACTTCGTTTAAGAAACGGTGGGTTTGTAATCCTGATTGTAAATTATTTAAATATTCATCGATGAATTTTTGAGTGCTATACTCTTCACCTTGAATTTGTTGTAACATTTGTAAAAGATTTGGGGATTGATGAATCTGTTTTAACAGTTCAATGACTTCGACGGACCCCATTTCTTCCTTAGTGAGGGATCTGCCAGACAACCATTCTTGAGCTGTAATGACATCACCATTACCTGCACGTTTGGTCCATATTAACTTAGGAGTGATACCTTCACCCGATAGCACCGCTAAAAACGGTGAAGCATTTCTCTTTAGAAATACACGTTCATGGTCTTTTACTCCCATGTACGCTTGACCGGTGTCCCCACCAATTGGATGGAGATCCCATCCTGAGTCCATGTTATATTCCATCTATTCCATCCCTAACGACAAATTCTGTTTCCTTTAATAAATCTATTCTTTTATTTTATGGTTTTATGCCGTTTGAGTCAAGTTTGTGCGCTACTTTCAGCCTACAAACTTAAATTTTTCTTCTCTTCTTAAGGAATCGATACCGTAAATAAAATTGTGTGAATAAGATTCCGAAAATCGGATAGAAAACAATACCTATTAAACCAATTAATTCGCGCATACCAATTGCAGAAGAAATCCCAAGTACGACACCGGATGCGACCATTGTCATCATGAGGACCGATAAATTATCCTTAAGACGAGTATTGCTATCTACTAGAGATGCAAAATGACTATTTTGTGTATTCGCGCTTTGGATGACTCCAACAAGTTGGAATCCTAAAAGCATCACAAGTAACGCATTTACGATAAAGTTCCAATAATACGGTTGTGAGAATAACGCTACTAAAAAGCTCACGACTGCTAGTTGCAATAACAAACTCATATATTGGCTTGTACGAATGACTGTACGACTTACTAAATAGCGATGACCACTTGGTTGATTCCCAACAAGCACCTTCAATACGCCATCTAAATAAGAGCGACGATGCGCTTGAGGTTTATGCACCATTGGCACATCTACAAATAAGGCAAGCAAACGATAAATGCGTTGTTGTCTTTCTAATTCCATTTCAATCATTTTATCAAATTGGTATACAAACGCTGCTTTCCCATAATATTGTTCGACAAAGATACTTAGAAGTACCGGAATTACCAATAATACAATTGACCAACCTTCAGAAATCCATAAAAACATTCCGAAGAAGTTTGCTACTGCAATCATGTAAATACCCAGTTTTTCCATCCATGTAAAATGAAGGACTCCACGATAAGAATATTTCGTACAACGGAATAATAAGTCTTTAAAGAACACTTGTAATAGGAATAATTTAACGAACATACTCCAATTCGTGCCATACGCTTGAGCCACAATTGGAAAGATTATTCCGGTTGAAGCCATCATCACAAGTAGCGGAAGTACCCAACTACGACGAATGGCTTTTTGTAAATACGACTTAAAGTCTTGTCCTACTACCGATAAAAAAATCCCATCAGCTGGTTCGAGTAAGGTTGCTACCCCTCCGAAGAACGGAACACTCGCTAGTAAAGCTCCAAGCAATCCTAACAATTGTAATTCCAACACACGAATCGTTTGAATCCAACTCGAATATTGCACCATGATAAAACCAAATAAGAAAAATAAGACAATCAAAAAATGGTCATTCAGTACATAACGCATATACTTCATGCTTTTCTTTTGATATTTTCTTACTCGAGTCTCAAAAACCTCTGCACTATTCATGGGCATCATCCCCTGTCGTTAATGCAAAGTAGATTTCCTCTAAAGAAGATTCTTCAATATTCGAAGTGGCGCGTA
The DNA here is from genome assembly GCF_938030755.1 of uncultured Granulicatella sp. GTDB lineage: Bacteria > Bacillota > Bacilli > Lactobacillales > Aerococcaceae > Granulicatella. The sequence continues at coordinate 26,494 of NZ_CALHIF010000071.1, forward strand.
AGCCTTCGATATCGCCTTGAGCAATCACTTTTCCTTCGTGTAACACGATGAAACGATCGCAATACTTCTCAGCAGTGTCCAATACGTGAGTGGACATTAGAATCGCTGCACCTTTTTCTTTTTTCTCTTTTAAGACTTGAAGTAAAGTACGGATCCCTAGTGGGTCCAGCCCTAAGAATGGTTCATCGACCACATAGACTGGTACATCTAGCATTAACGCACAGACGATTAATACTTTTTGCTTCATCCCTTTTGAGAAGTACGCTGGAAACCAGTCCAATTGCTTCGTTAAACGGAATGCTTCCACAAGCTCCATCGCATGCTTCATTGTCTCTTCGTTCATTTGATTATACGAGCGAGCTACAAATTCAATGTGTTCTCTAAACGTCAATTCTTCGTAAAGAACTGGACTTTCTGGAATGACCGCAATCGATTGACGGTAGCCACGTTGGTTTTCGAGGATGCTTAATTTCTCCACTTCCACTCTTCCGCTAAAAGGGGTAAGTTGTCCAATAATCGTTTTAATCGTCGTACTCTTTCCGGCACCATTCAGCCCGATTAGGCCACAAATCTCCCCTGGATTCACATTAAAAGTGATGTCTGTAATGACAGGAACTTTCGTGTATCCTGCAGTCACTTTGTTTAATTGTAGTGTCATATAGATTCTCCTATCTAACTATTCTCCTCATTATACCATAAAGCTAAAAAAGTGTGAAAGGACGCTGTTTAAACGCCTTTCACACTCAAAGCCACTTATCCAATTCTTTATTCTTTTTGACCTCGTTTTAATCGTCCATCGTCAAATCTGCTTAATACTTTATCCGAAAATACAACTAAATCTTCATCAACAAAAATATAGCGATTTTTTCCGACTTTAAAACGAGATAAAAATTTCGTAATTGGTATTAATAAATAGAAATATATCACGATTTGCGGTCTCACAAAGGATAACCCTAAAATAATTACTGAAGTTAAATAAGAACGAATATGAAATCTTTTGAACACCTTAAGCATTTCATCCGTCCTTTCATAGTTCGCTTCTTCTAAAGATTGTTTCAATACAAAATAGTTTTCGATATCAAATAATACGGAAATAATCGCAATTAAAATCCCGTATGCTAGTAAAGAAACCACTCGATTTTCAAAACTAAATAAGAATTTCGTAAATAACGGGATGAGACAGATTCCCAAATGTGCTAATAAATCAATCGATAAAATCGAAAACGAGATTCGTTTTGATCGACCAAAAAATTGAGACCGTTCAAACCAAAAGTTCGCAATGACAACAAAACTTTGCGCAAATAAAAAGATTTCTCTTGCAAACTGCCACATATCCTCCATCGATGTTGGTGTATTGATTTCTAATACTAAAACGGTTATCGCAATGGCAATAATTGCATCGCTTAACGCATCTAATTTTCCCTTCATAAAGACGCCTCACTTTCATTTTGATATTTTAGGCGATGTTCTATCAAAATGCAATGAACAACAACCGCTTCTAGTCTTTCATTTTACAGCATTTTTTGATACCATAGAGTTACGAACTCAAGGAGGAAATACCATGACAGATTGCATTTTTGACAAAATTATTAATAAAGAAATTCCAGCACATATTGTGTATGAAGATGATGTAGTTCTTGCTTTCTTAGATATTTCGCAAGTAACACCAGGACACACACTGGTCGTTCCTAAAAAGCATGTTGCCAATATCTTCGAATATGATGAAGAATTAGCCAGCGCAGTTTTTGCACGTATTCCTAAAATTACACGTGCTGTTCAAGCGTCAAACCCAGACATTAAAGGATTAAACATTTTAAGTAATAATGGTGAGTTAGCCTATCAAAGCGTCTTCCATTCTCATATCCATCTTATCCCACGTTATACAAAAGAAGATGGCTTTGGATTAAAATGGCACCCAACAAATCCAAGTTCAGAAGTATTAGCAGAAATCGCGAAATCAATTCGTGAAAACATGGAGGCATAATCAATGAGTAAATTTCTTAAAGGTTTTATTTTCGGTAGTGTCATCGGAGGTGCCGTTGCCCTACTAAATAATCCAAGAAGCGGAAAAGAAAATCGCGAAATCTTGGCAAAACAAGTTCAAGAAGTGACACAGGATATTACTGTCATTAATACAGGAAAAGCCACTCTTGAAAGAGGCATCAAAGAAATCCAAGAAACAATCCTTCCACAAACAATGGAAGTTGTCAATGCGATCCAAGAAGAAGTCACAAAATTCCAATTGGAAAATAAACCACGCTTCAGACGTATTCAAGATAAAATTCAAACATTGCAAACACATCTTAAAGAAATGAAATAGAGGGTTTGCCCTATGATTAAATTATTTGCATCGGACATGGACGGTACTCTTCTCACTAACCATGTGGAGATTCATAAAAACAATATTCAAGCGATTCGAAAAGTCCAAAAACAAGGGAAGCACTTCATCGTTTGTACTGGACGGGATTATCTTCAAGCCAATTTAGCGCTCGAGCAAGCAGAATTACATCTTCCTGTCATTGCCATGAATGGGGCACAAATTTTTGATAAGAACCACGAAATTATATGGGAAGTAACGATTCCACATGATACCGTCTATACGCTATTAGACTACTTCAATTCGATTGACTTAGACTGGCAACTCGTGACTTCTGAAGGGAACTTTAGAAAAAACTATGCTCTCTTTATCAACAAAGTAATTGAACGAAAAAAGGCTGAAAGAAACAATCTATCACCTGAACAATTGAAAGAGGAAATTAAACAGCTAAAAATACTTCTAGAGGCAACTGATGTAACTACTGCCGAAGAGGTGCTATCGATTCCAGATATTAAGGTATTCAAGATTATCGTCTCTCACGATGACGGGCCTACCTTTTTCAAGCCTGTTCGTGAACATATCGACAAAGCTCATCCGAACCTAGTCGTAACTTCTGCCTTTATTACGGATTTAGAAATCAATCATAAAGATGCACAAAAAGGCATCGCAGTTGCTCACTATGCGAAAACACTTGGTTTATCGATGAAGGAAGTATTTGGAATTGGCGACAACTTCAATGATGTGTCAATGATTCGCGATGCTGGAATCGGTGTTGCGATGGGAAATGCTCCTGACGAAGTAAAAGCCATTGCCGACTTTGTAACAGACACCAATGTTAACGGCGGTGTAGCAAAAGCCATTTGGCGTGTTCTAGAACAAGAAAAATAATGACGTCTCCCTTCTCTTCCTTTGAGAAGGGAGATTTTTTATGCAAAGAATTCAATGTCATAAAATGTAACATGAGATGAGACTAGATTTTTGCATTTTCAGAAAAACTTCCATATAATGGAAAAACCTTATACGTAAGGTAGATTTGGAGGAATATGTATGAACATTAAGAAATTTAGTCTGGGAGCTGTTCTAGTCACTCTATTGATGACTCTTCTATCCCTCGTTTCTCCGACAACAACTGTAAAAGCAGAAACTAAAAAATATGTAATTGCAACGGATATTACATTCGCCCCATTTGAATATCAAGATACAAATGGAGAATATGTCGGAATTGATATTGAATTAATGAAGAGTATCGCAGAGGTTGAAGGCTTCGAAGTAGAATTCAAACCACTTGGCTTCAATGCTGCCGTTCAAGCATTAGAATCTGGTCAAGTAGATGCCGTGATGGCCGGAATGGGAATTACGGATGAACGTAAACAAAAATTCGACTTCACAAATAGCTACTACGAAAGTGGAATAGGTATGGGAGTTTCTAAAAACTCTGAAATCACATCTCTTTCTGATTTAAAAGGTAAAAAAGTTGCCGTTAAACTAGGAACACAAGGTGCTACTTATGCAGAATCAATCAAGAATCAATATGGCTTTACCATCACAACTTTTGAAGATTCATCTAGTATGTACCAAGATGTAATGGTAGGAAACAGTGATGCTTTATTCGAAGACTATCCTGTACTAGCTTACTCTATTACATCCAACAACTTACCTTTAAAAAAGACAGACCATAACGAAAACAAAACGGAATATGGTGTTGCTGTTAATAAAGGTCAAAATTCTGAATTGATTACGGCTTTCAACAACGGTTTGAAAAAACTAAAAGAAAGCGGCAAATACGATGAAATCATTAAAAAATATACTACGAATGCTACCGAAAATACCGAAGCAACAAGTATTCTAGGTTTAATTAAAACAAACTGGCACACTCTTGCAACTGGTTTATGGAATACAATTGTATTAACGGTTGTCGCTTTAATCTTCGCAAGTTTAATTGGTATTATCTTCGCTTTAATGAAAACTAGCCAAAATAATATCGTACAAGCAATCGCAGGCCTTTATATCGATATCATCCGTGGTGTTCCACTCATCGTTTTAACATTCTTCATTTACTTTGGAATTCCACAAGCAATGAACATTACGATGCAACCATTCGTAGCAGGTGTTATCACCCTCAGCTTGAACGCTTCCGCTTATATCGCGGAAATCATTCGTGGTGGTATCCAAGCCGTTGATAAAGGTCAATACGAAGCCTGCATGAGTTTAGGTCTTCCATATTCTAAGAGCATGCGTAAAGTCATCTTACCGCAAGCAATTCGCATTATGGTCCCTTCATTCATTAACCAATTCGTAATCACATTGAAAGATACTTCTATCCTTTCAATTATCGGTATTGCCGAATTAACGCAAACAGGTAAAGTCATCATCGCTCGTAACTTACAATCAAGTCAAATGTGGTTCATCGTCGGCGTGATGTACTTAATCGTGATCGTTCTATTAACGAAACTATCAGCTCACTTAGAAAGGAATTTAAAATAATGGCTATTATCGAAGTTCAAAAAATTCAAAAGAAATATGGCGACTTAGAAGTATTAAAATCCATCGACCTTTCTATTGAGGAAGGCGAAGTAGTTTGTATTATCGGGCCTTCAGGTTCTGGTAAATCCACTTTCCTTCGTTGCTTAAACCGTCTTGAAAAAATCAATAGCGGTCATATCATCATCGATGGCTACGATTTAACAGACAAAAAAACAAACTTAAATAAAGTTCGTGAGGAAATCGGAATGGTGTTCCAACACTTCAACCTCTTCCCTCACCTAAGCGTTCTAGAAAACATCATTTTAGCTCCTGTAGAATTAGGGCGTGAGACGAAAGAAGCTGCAACGGAACATGCGATGGAACTCCTTGGCATGGTTGGTCTTGCAGATAAAGCGGATGTCTCTCCTAAATCTCTTTCAGGTGGTCAAAAACAACGTGTGGCTATTGCCCGTGCGCTTGCAATGAAACCGAAGATGTTATTATTCGATGAACCAACTTCAGCACTTGACCCAGAGATGGTTGGGGATGTATTAGAAGTAATGCAAAACCTCGCTAAAGAAGGAATGACGATGGTTGTAGTCACACACGAGATGGGATTTGCGCGTGAGGTTAGCGATCGCGTTATCTTCATGGATGGTGGTTACATCATCGAAGAAGGAACTCCTGAAGAAGTGTTTGGTAACCCACAAAACGAACGTACTCAAAACTTCTTAAACAAAGTCCTTCACTAAAATCTAATAATAATAGAAACGATCTTACTCCAAGACTCTTGGAATAAGATCGTTTTTTAGAAAAAAACACTTCCACTACCAGTATGTCTAATCACACTGGTGTAGGAAGTGTTTTTAAATTTTATTTATTAAAGAATCCGTAATACTTACTCTTTATCTTCTTTTGGTAATAAAACCTTACGTGATAAGTTGATACGTCCTTGTCCGTCGATTTCGATGACTTTCACAGTCACTTTGTCACCTAGAGCAAGTACATCTTCTACTTTACCAACGCGTTCGTGTGCTAGTTCAGAAATATGAACTAATCCATCTTTTCCTTTAGCGATTTCTACGAATGCACCGAATTTTTCTATACGGCGTACAGTTCCTTCGTACACTTGACCTACTTCGATTTCACGTGTTAAATCTTCGATGATTTCTTTTGCACGTTGAATCATAGCAGCATCTGTAGAAGCGATAGATACGTGACCTTCTTGGTCGATATCGATTTTAACGCCTGTTTCGTCGATGATAGCGTTGATTGTTTCACCACCACGTCCGATAACTACTTTAATCTTATCAGGGTGGATTGAAATCATTTCAATCTTAGGTGCATATGGGCTTAATTCTTTACGAGGTTCTGCAATTGTTGATGTTAATTCTTCAAGAATTTCAAAACGTGCTTTCTTCGCTTGTGTTAGGGCTTCGCGTAAGATTTGTTCTGTAATCCCTTGAATCTTAATATCCATTTGAAGAGCAGTAATTCCGTCTTTTGTACCCGCTACTTTAAAGTCCATATCTCCTAAGTGGTCTTCTAACCCTTGGATATCTGTTAAGACTGTGTAGTTTGTACCGTCAGAAATAAGACCCATCGCGATACCTGCTACCGGTGCTTTAATTGGCACACCAGCAGCCATCAATGCTAATGTTCCCGCACAAATACTTGCTTGAGAAGAAGAACCGTTTGATTCTAATACTTCTGATACAAGACGGATTGTGTAAGGGAAGTCTTCTGGACTAGGAATCACCTGTTTCAATGCACGTTCCCCTAGCGCACCGTGACCAATTTCACGACGACCTGGGCTACCAGCACGGCCTACTGAACCTACAGAGAATTGTGGGAAGTTGTAGTGGTGAATGAATCGTTTTCCTTCTTCGATTCCTAAACCATCAATCACTTGGTATTCTCCAAGAGGTGCAAGTGTTGCTGAAGTTAATGCTTGTGTTTGTCCACGAGTGAATAAACCTGAACCATGAACACGTGGTAATAAGTCGATTTCTGAAGCTAATGGACGAATTTCGTCAATTTTACGGCCATCAGGACGTACTTTTTCTTCAGTGATTAAACGACGTACTTCATCTTTTTCTAAGTTATCTACTAATTGAGAAACTTGTTTTAGAAGACCTGCTTTCTCATCGTTTTCTTCTAACACTGCTTCAAAGTGCTCGATAGCTGTTTCTTTTACTTTTTCGATGTTTGCTTCACGCGCTAATTTTTCTTCTGTTTGAATCGCATGAACCATGGCTTGGCTGAATAAATCTTTTACTTGTGCTTCAATAGCAGCATCGAAAGAAAGTAAAGTTACTTCCATTTTTTCTTTACCAACTTCGCGAACGATTTCTTCTTGGAAAGCCACTAATTTTTTGATTTCTTCGTGACCGAATAATAATGCTCCAAGCATATCTTCTTCGTTCACTTCTTTAGCTGAACTTTCTACCATGTTGATAGCAGTTGCAGTACCAGCTACAGATAATTCGATATCTGAGTTTTCTTTTTGTTCAGTAGTTGGGTTAATCACGTATTCACCGTTTACACGACCTACGTCTACCCCAGCGATTGGTCCATCAAATGGAATATCTGAAATACATAACGCTAATGAAGAACCAAACATTGCTGCCATTTCTGGTGGGCAGTTAGGATCTACTGACATTACAGTATTTGTGATTTGTACTTCGTTACGGAAACCTTCCGCAAACATTGGACGGATTGGACGGTCGATAAGACGCGCTGTAAGAGTAGCATGTTCACTTGGACGACCTTCACGTTTAATGAAGCCTCCAGGAATTTTACCCGCTGCATACATTTTTTCTTCGTAGTTTACTGTTAACGGGAAGAAATCTGTATCTTTTGCTTGTTTTGTACCAACAGCCGCTGTTAACACAACAGTATCACCGTAGCGTACTAATACAGCACCATTGGCTTGTTTTGCTAATTGGCCGATTTCAACTGTTAATTGACGTCCGCCCCAGTTGTAGCTAAAAACTTTCTTTTCTGACATAACTAATCTCCTTTTCTCTTATTTGCGTATCTTCCAGACCTACTTTTAGAAATGAAAACGTTCGATGCGTTCGACCGCTTTTATTTCTAAAGTAAGATGACTCTAGAAGATACAAAGTTTGTCATACAGAGTCATTTTACCATATCTGTACTTTAAGTACTATTTTTTTGTAAACAAAAACGAGTGAGTGGTTCTCTTTTTTATAGAGAATCAACTCACTCATCTTTATAGTGTTATTTACGAATGAAGAAATTAAAGAGTGACTACATTTCCTTGTTCGAAAATAGTGAACTCTTTTGTTTCTAGGTTTGCTTCAAGACGTGCTTCGGCAGCACCAGAAGCATCTTTACGTGTAATCACGATTGTGTTTTCAGTTGGAGTTTCTACTTCAAAAGAACCTTCTAAATCAAACGCTTTTGATGTATTTCTAAAGCGTAATAAGTTGATTAGTTTTTTCACGACTGGACGTTCTACTTCACGGTCGATTTCTTCTAAAGTGTAATAATGACGGTTGATGTTGCGACCTTCTTTTGAAGATTCTAATAACTCGATGTCATTTTCTCCAGCAAGTAATCCCACGTAGTAAATTTGTGGAATACCAGGCGCAAAACATTGCAACACACGTGATAATAAGTAACTTGCATCATCATTTCCTAAAGCACTGTAGTATGTGCTGTTAATTTGATAGATATCTAAGTTATTGTACTTTTCACTTGAGTAGATTCGTTTTACGTTGGCGCCTACATCGTATAATTTGTTTGAAGTGTAATCTAACTCTTCATCTGTTAATAAGTCTCTAGCATCCACGACACCGATTCCGTCATGCGTATCCAGTGTTGTAAATTGCTTCATCGGACTCATTTGTAACCAGTTGGCTAATCGATTTGATTTACCTGAATATAGTGAATATAACACTACCATTGGTAATGCAAAGTCATAAACGAAGTAATCATGGTCTGCAATCTTCATTTGAATTGAATAATGCTCATGAATTTCAGGAAGCAATTCTACTTGATACTTCGCTGCCACGTCACGAACTTCATTTAATAAATCCCAAATATCTGGTTCTACGAAGAAGTCGTTTGTATCGAGTTTCTTTACTGCATAAGCAAATGCGTCTAAACGAATTAATGAGCATCCGTGACTTGCCATATCTTTAATCGTTTCACGAATAAACTCTTTCACGATTTCTTTACGAACATCAAGGTCGATTTGCTCTTCCCCGAATGTGTTCCATACTTCTTCAGTCGTTCCATCCGCAAAATGAACAGTTTGGAATGGCGCTTTATCTTTACGTTTATAAATCAAGTCGATATCTGCTTGATTTGGACGACCTTCTGGGAAAAACTCATGGATACGAATAAACATATCTTTGTAAGGTGAGTTTTCGTGATTTTTTACAAAATCTTGGAAAAACTTAGACTCACGAGAAATATGATTAATCATGAAGTCAAACATTAAATAATATTGTTTCCCTAGAGCATCCACATCTTCCCACGTTCCAAGTGTCGGATCTACACGAGTGTAGTCACTTGGAGCGAATCCTCTATCCCCTGTTGATGGGAAAAATGGTAATAAATGGACCCCACCAATGGCGCCTTGGAAATATTTATCCAAAACGCCTTTTAAGTCCTTCATATTGCTTCCCATGCTGTCTGAGTAAGTGATCAGCATTGCTTCGTTTTTAACTTGCATGGAATTCACCGTGTCCCTTCATTCAATCGATTTAGTTTAATTTCCAAATGTCACGGTTGTAGTCTTCGATTGTACGGTCACTTGAGAAGAAGCCGGCCATTGCGATGTTTGTCACCACTTTAGCATTCCATTCATCTCTGTTTTCGAAATCGCGATACATACGTTCTTTTGTTTCAATGTAATCTTCTAAGTCTAATAATGTCATGAACCAGTCTTTTGTAGTCAACTCGTTGTATAGACGTTCTAGACGTTCTTTATTTCCTACTTCAAGTAAAGCGTCACTCTTCACGAATTCTACTAATGGACGGATTGCATCTCTCTTAGCAAACTCGCCAGCGTTGTAATCGCCTTTTTCATAATGAGCAATTACTTCATCACTCTTCTCACCGAAGATATAGATATTGTCGTCACCAACAAGTTCGTGGATTTCCACGTTCGCACCATCTTCAGTACCAAGAGTTAATGCCCCGTTTAGCATGAATTTCATATTCCCTGTTCCGCTAGCTTCTTTTGAAGCAAGTGAAATTTGTTCAGAAATATTACATGCTGGAATTAAGTGTGTTGCTGCTGTTACGTTGTAGTTTTCAACCATTACGACTTGTAAGTGTGGGCTTACTTCTGGGTCATTTGCGATTAATTCAGATAATGAAAGAATTAAATGAATGACGTCTTGCGCAATGACATATGCAGGTGCAGCTTTCCCACCGAAAATAATGGTGATTGGTCTAGCTGGAATGTTTCCGCTCTTGATATCTAAATATTTATGAATCACATATAAAGCGTTCATTTGTTGACGTTTATATTCGTGCATACGTTTGATTTGGATATCAAAAATAGAATTTTCATTCACTGTGATACCTTGTTTTTCTTGTAGGTAAACACTTAAACGTTTCTTGTTATCACGTTTAATCTTGTCTAATTTTTCGCGAACAATCGCATCATGACGGAAAGCTTTCAACGCTTCTAATTTAGAAGCATCCTTACGCCACTCTGTTCCAATTGTTTCATCTAATAATTTAGCTAGTTCTGGGTTGGCATGCATTAACCAACGACGGAATGTAATCCCATTTGTTTTGTTGTTGAATTTCTCAGGATAGATTTCGTAGAAATTCTTTAATTCACTTTCTTTTAAGATATCTGTATGCAGTGCCGCAACACCGTTTACGCTATATCCATAGTGAATATCCATATGCGCCATGTGAACACGGTCCTGTTCGTCGATGATGGCTACTGATGGATCTTCATATTTTGCTTTTACGCGAGCGTCTAATTCTTTAATAATTGGCACTAAATGTGGCACTACTTTTTCTAAGTATGCTAAAGGCCATTTTTCTAACGCTTCTGATAAGATTGTGTGGTTTGTATAAGCTGTCATTGCGGATACGATTTCCACTGCTTCATCAAATTCAATTCCACGTTCCCCAAGTAAACGAATTAATTCAGGAATCACCATTGATGGGTGCGTATCGTTAATTTGAACTGTTGCGTATTCCGCTAAGTCGTGTAAGTTACTTCCTTTAGCAAGTGCTTCATCAATTAATAATTGAGCCCCATTACTTACCATGAAGTATTGTTGATAAATACGTAGTAAGTGTCCTGCTTCGTCGCTATCATCTGGATATAAGAATAATGTTAAGTTTTTAGCGATTTGAGTTTTATCAAACTCAATTGAATCACTTGAAACTAAAGACTCATCAATTGAATCCACATCGAATAAGTGTAATTTATTTTTAGTTGATTGTTCATATCCTAAAACATCGATATCAAACATTTTTGAAGTCAATGTAAAGTCAGCAAACGGTACTTTATAAGAAGTTTCTGTTGGAACTAACCAGCTTTCAGGTGTTAACCAAACGTTCGGAACTGCATCTTGTTGGTTATCTTTGAATTTTTGTTCGAATAAGCCATAGTGGTAGTTTAATCCAACACCGTCTCCCGTTAATCCAAGCGTTGCGATGGAATCAAGGAAACACGCAGCTAGACGTCCTAGACCACCATTCCCTAAAGATGGCTCTAATTCGATTTCTTCGATTTCAGCTAATGAATGTCCAGCTTCTGATAGCACTTCTTTTACTTCATCGTAAAGCCCTAAGTTAATTAGATTGTTTGATAATAATTTACCGATTAAGAACTCAGCAGAAATGTAATACACTTTTTTCTTACCATTGTTTTGTGGTAAGGCTGCACTTTTTTCTTTCGTAAATTGTAATAATGCTAAGTAAACTTCTTCTTTTGTGCAGTCTTTTAAAGACTTTTCTAAGTTTCCTTCTACATATTGTTTAAAATTTTTCATTGTTCTCTCCTTTTTGGTTTGCGCGAGGTTACTTTTCTTCCTCTACTAATTCCTCTTCAACTTCCACTTCTTCAAGATGTGGATTTGCACGATCATACAATTCAGTAATCCCAAGTAAGAATTCTTCTACAGACTCTGTTAACTGCTCTTTGGTCATTCTCCATACCCAGTTTCCTCCGAGCGTACTTGGAATGTTCATACGAGCCGTCTCATCTAATTGTAGTAGATCTTGCATTGTTGCAACTGTCATTCGACTAACAGAACCATATAATCCGCGTAGTAAAGCATAGCTAATTGGTTCCTCATCACGTCGATTTAAGTAACGATTACAGAATTCTCTTGTTTCTTCCGTTACCGAATTATACCACCCTAATACTGTATCATTATCATGCGTTCCTGTATAGGCAACTGCATTCATTGGATAATGATGAGGTAAATCTCCGCTCTTAGGATTCTCACCCATAAATCCGAATTCCAAGATTTTCATTCCTGGGAATCCAGTAGCTTCACGAAGATTGATTACATCTTCATCCATGAATCCTAAGTCCTCTGCGATAATTGGCAATTCACCGAGTTGCTCTTTTACAGCTTTAAATAAATCATACCCTGGACCTTTAACCCATTTCCCGATTGTTGCGTTTTCAGCTGATGCTGGGATTTCCCAATAAGCTGAGAAGCCTCTGAAGTGGTCAATACGAACAACATCAAACAATTCAAAACTTGCTTGTAGTCGTTTGCTCCACCAAGTGTATCCATCTTCTTTCATCGCTTCCCAATTATAAATCGGGTTCCCCCATAATTGACCTAGCGGAGAAAAATCATCCGCAGGACATCCAGCTACACAAAGTGGATTCCCTTGTGCATCTGTTTTGAAGTAATGTGGTGTTGCCCACATTTCCACGCTATCAGCTGCTACATAAATTGGCATATCTCCGATAATTTGAATGTAGTTGTCATTCGCATATTTTTTAAGAGCATGCCATTGCATATCAAATAAGAATTGTGTGACACGATGATATTCTAACTTATCCGCGAGGCGTGTACGGTACTGTGCTAACGCGTCTGGTTGACGGCGTTTAATCGCTTCGTCGCTCCATGCTGTCCATGGTTTCATATCAAAAGATTCTTTAATAGCCATATACTCCGCAAACGGCTCTAACCATTCTGCTTTTTCAGCTACGAATTTTTCGTATGCAGGAGTTTTTCCTTTAGATAGAAAAGCAGCCACTGCTTTTTCTAAAACAGGTCTACGTTTTTCATATAGTAATGCGTAGTCAACAGTTGTTTCATCCGTACCCCAATTTCCTAGAACATCTTCCTTCTTTAGTAGACCTTCTTCTATTAAAAGATCGAAATCGATAAAGTTTGTATTTCCAGCAAAAGCCGAAAAAGATTGATATGGAGAATCTCCATAGCTAGTTGTTCCTAATGGTAAAATTTGCCAATAAGTCTGTTTCGTACGAACTAGAAAATCTACAAAATCAAATGCAGATTTACCGAAAGTTCCGATTCCATATTGACCAGGTAATGATGAAATATGCATTAACACACCTGATTCTCTATTGCTCATATATTTGATACCTCTCTCCTTAATCAGTATATTTATCCATGTAAGCGCAATAATCCGCGCAACCGTTTGCTTTAATATTAGAGTATTTTTTTTAATAAAACAAGTATTATTTTATAAGTTTTTAATACATCTTGAATATACAAGGATAAAATAAACTTAATTTCTATTTAATTCAACCAAAAACCACTTATATTCAGTATTTTTTATTCCTTTAATTTTTTTAACAAAATACTTGCAAACGGTTTATGGAAGCGGTATACTAAAACCAGTTAAGAAATCGTTTGCGTAATCTACAACGAATTTTAAGGAGGAAAAATATTATGGCAAACAAATGGTTTAAAAAATCTTTAATGGTTGGCTTAGCTGGTTTAGCTTTAGCAGGCTGTGCAAGCGGAGGTAACCAATCAAACTCTTCTAATGGAGGCTCTGAAAGCAAAAAAGAATTTACTTTATATAGTAATAAGAGCGAAATCCAAGAAGCCCTAACAGCATATGCTAAAGAATGGGGAGACAAAAACGGAGTTAAAGTTAATATTAAAACTTGTTCTGGTTCATGTAAGATTTCTGACCAACTAAAAACTGAATTTACTGCAGGTACTGCACCAGATGTATTCGTAATTGAAGGTCAAGCTGGATATGATTTGTGGAAAGACAACCTACAACCATTAAAAGGTGACTGGATTGATAAAACTGAGTTTGAATTTAAACAAGGTAACGACGTATACGGATTCCCAGTATCTGTAGAAGGATACGGATTAGCTTACAACAAAGAAATCTTAACTAAAGCTGGAATTGATCCTGCTACTCTAACTTCTTTTGAAGCAGTTGAGAAAGCAATGGCTACTTTAGAAAGTAAAAAAGATGAATTAGGATTATCTACTGTTGTTGCTACAGCAACTAAAGAAGGTGAAACTTGGATCATGGGTATCCATGACTTCGGTGCTTACTTAAGTAGTGGTCTTCCAAATGGTGATCGTTCAGTTACAAACCAAGTGCTAAAAGGTGAAATGGATAAAACTCGTTTAGAAAACTACACTAACTGGGTTGAATTATTATTCAAACATACTGATAAGAAACTCTTAACAGTTGGTACTCAAGAAGATATGGACTCAGCATTTGCTTCAGGAAAAGCTGCTTTCTTACACCAAGGTAACTGGAAAGATCCTAACTTAAAACAATTAAATGCTAACTTCGAAATGGGATTCATTCCTTATCAAACTTTAGGTAAAGATAAAAATGCTGATGGATTATTCATCGGTGCTCCTTCTTACTATGTAGTGAACAAAGATACTAAAGCTTTAGATTCTATCAACAAATTCTTCAACGACTTAGCTGATACTAAAGAAGGTCAAGACTACATCGTAAACAAAGCAAACATGATTTCTCCATTCTCTAACACAACTGAGAAACCATCAGCTCCATTATCACGCTTCTTAGCTGAATGGGTTAGCGCGAAGAAACCTGTTTACTCATTTGACAACCCATACTTCATGCCTGATAACTTCTTAATGAACAAATTAGGACCAATCTACGGTCAATATGCTCAAGGTTCAATTGATAAAGCTAAATTCCAAGAATTAATTATCAACCAAATTAAAGAAGTGCCAAGCTTGATTAAAAAATAATTAACAATATTGTAGTAAACAAACCCACAGCTGCCTTTTAGTGGCTGTGGGTTATGTGCTACAATAAAGATACATACAGGTGCTACCCCACCTGGAAATTCTCATAAAGGAGGAACTCTCTCATGTCTAAAAACAAGAAAGCTTTAAGCAGAGATGATCGTGCAAAACGCAATTTTTATAGATTAGTTTTACCAGCATTTATCATTTTTGCGATTGTTATTATTGTACCTTTCTTCTTAGGGTTCTACTATTCATTAACCGACTGGAAGAGCGTTACACAAACCAACCTACAATTTGTAGGTCTAAAAAACTTTACAGAAAGTTTGGCTGACACTCGCTTCCAATATTCTTTAATGATTACTGTGATTTTTGCGTTATTCAACGTTGTCGTGGTAAACATTGTGTCATTTAGTCTTGCTTTACTTGTATCCAGCAAGATTAAATTAAAAGATATCTTCCGTGCAGGATTCTTTATTCCAAACTTAATCGGGGGACTTGTTCTTGGTTATATTTGGCAATTCATCTATAACTCTGTATTCCCTGCTTTAGGACAATTAATCGGTAGCCAATTCTTAATCGATAACTTGTTCCTTGGAGATGTGAAATTGGCTGTAACTGCATTAATCATTACAAACACATGGCAATATGCTGGATATATTATGATGATTTACTTTGCAGCTTTACAAAACGTACCTTCAAGTTTAGTAGAATCTGCTTCTCTTGATGGTGCAAATGCATGGCAACGCCTACGCCACATTATCATCCCAATGGTAATGCCAGCGTTCACTGTATCGCTCTTCTTGACAATTACTAACTCATTCAAGATTTTTGATGTGAACTTCTCATTAACAGGTGGTGGCCCTTCACTACTATGGCATGACAAAGCCATCCAAAGTACTGAATTTATTACAATGAACATTTATAACACTGCTTCAGGTGACAACTTAATGGCTTTAGGTCAAGCTCGTGCAGTTATCTTATTCTTTATTTTGGTAGTTATCAGCTTGATTCAAACTTCAATCACTAAACGAAAGGAGATTGACTTATAATGAAAAAACAAAAATTAGGAATCTTATTTCTAGAAATTTTAGGAGTCATCCTTTTCTTACTATTCTTGAGTCCAATCGTTCTTTTAGTGATTAACTCAGCTAAAAGCTCTGCTGATATTCTTTCAGATCCGTTAGCTTTACCTGCAAGTTTTGGTCAACTATGGACTAATATTGTTACCATTTGGAATAACCCTTCCATCAATTACCCATCATCATTTTTATCATCAACGATTATTACTGTGATTTCTCTTTTCACAATCACTCTATTTTCGGCACTTGCTGCATGGGGACTTGTTCGATTCCGTTCAAAAGCTTCAACAGTGATTTTCTTCATTTTTGTAGCTTCAATGGTTATTCCTTTCCAAGTAGTCATGTATCCACTTGTTACTTGGTTTAAAATTTTAAGCGATGCGATAACAACTCCATTATTTGGATTTAGCTTATTACGTTCTTATCCAGGAATCATCTTAGCATACACTGGTTTTGGTATGTCACTTTCAGTATTCATGTTCCACGGATTCATTAAAGGTGTTCCTTTAGAAATCGAAGAAGCTGCTGAATTAGATGGTTGTAACAAAATGCAAACATTCTTCTACGTAGTACTTCCTATTTTAAAACCAATCTACGTTACCATTTTAATTTTGAATGGAATTTGGATTTGGAATGACTTCCTATTACCACTTCTATTACTTGGGAAAGGAAATGCGATTCAAACATTACCGATTGCGGTATCAAACTTTGCCGGATCATTTACAAAACAATGGGATATGATTCTAACTTCTACATTACTCATTATGTTACCAGTGATTATCTTATTCCTATTCGCTCAAAAACATATCATGAAAGGTATGGTTGACGGAGCAATCAAATCATAGTTCCTTAAATGCTCTGGGCGTGAAAATAACTGTTTTCATGCCCAGATTTTTTATTTTAATCATCACTCTACTAAGAAAGGAGGAATATAGATGGCATCTACTATTAAGGATGTTGCAAAGCTTTCTGGAGTCTCTCCTTCTACGGTTACTAGAGTTATTCAAGATAAGTCTAGTATTAGTGAAGCGACGAAGAAAAAAGTTCGTAAGGCCATGGCTTCATTAAATTATCATCCAAATGTTAATGCAAGAAGCTTAGCAAGTAATAAAACAAATGTCATCGGTGTTGTTCTTCCCAAAGACTCGGATATCTTTTATCAAAATTCATTTTTCCCCGCGGTTATTCGAGGAATATCTCAAACAGCAGCGGATCATCAATACTCTATTCAATTATGTACTGGAAAAGATATGAATCAGCGTTTAGCGATTTTGAAAGATACTATTCTTGGAAAGCGCGTAGATGGACTCATCTTTCTGTACGGGGAAATTGAAGACCCCCTTGTTGAATTTGCAATTGAACAAGAATTTCCTGCTGTTGTAATCGGAAAAACATTATCCCCTCTTATTTCATTTGTTGATAATAATAATGAAAAAGCAGGGTTTGATGCAACAGAATATATTATTCAAAAAGGCGCAAAATCTATTGCATTTATCGGTGGTCGAGACCAATTATTTGTTTCCCGAGACCGACTAAAAGGATATGAAAAAGCTCTTAAAAAATATGATATCCAAATAAACGATAGCCTTATTGCTCAAGTTTCTGAATTTACAAGAGAACAAGGTTATCATACTTTAAAAGAACTTCTAAAAGAAGGAAACATTGATGGTCTAGTAACAGCAGACTCTCTCTTTACTGAAGGAGCTGTTCGATATTTAAATGAAAAACAAATTCATTTGCCTATCATCACTTTTGACTCGGTACAACCTTCTGTTCGAATTGATGCTTATGTTGATATTCATACATTAGAATTAGGACGTTCTTCCTTTAAATTGTTACAAAATGTGATTAAATCGTACAATAATAAAAATATGATGTGTTACAGACAAATCATTGATCACTCTATAAAAGAAATGTAAAATAATAAGGCACAAGTTCCAAATAATTGGGACTTGTGCCTTTTTTTAATCATTTGTATTTTGCAATATAACTTATACATTATAAGTGCGATTGATCTCTCTTATTTATTCTATAATAAAACTCCATCAAAAAACTCCCAAGCACGAATGCATGGGAGTTCTCCATTGGTTTAAGATTAACGACGTAAGCCTAAACGGTTGATTAATTCACGGTAACGTTGAACATCTTTGTTACGTAAGTATGCTAATAAGTTACGACGGTGACCAACTTTTTTCATTAATCCACGGTTTGAGTGGAAGTCTTTTTTATGAACACGGATGTGGTCATTTAAGTGGTTGATTTCGTAAGTTAATACAGCGATTTGTACTTCTGGTGAACCAGTGTCTCCTTCGTGTAATGCATACTCTTTGATGATTTCATTTTTCTTTTCTTTAGAAATAGCCATTTCTAAACACCTCTTTCTTTTAATTTATGCCTTGTACTAAGTAAAACGTTGGTGATTCGCAAAACTCTGTAAAAGGTCTGTACATTAAGTACTTAATCAATTTACCTTATTTTCAGTAAAATTGCAAGCTTCTTAATCTATTTTTTGAATATCTACACGATTAAAATATGCATGATTTGGTTTTAATGGTTGGCCTGCCATTAATTCATCTACAGTCACCAATTCATAACCTTCTGCTTGTAAGTATTCAATAATCGTTGGTAGTGCTTCTACTGATTCTTCGTGAATATCATGCATCAATAAGATTCCGCCATTATGTGCATTTTCCTTAATATGCTGAATTGTCTTGGCTGCATCTCTATATTTCCAGTCTAGCGAGTCAATCGACCAGTTCACTATAGCAATACCTGCTTGATCCGCTACCATTTTATCAAAACCACCATATGGCGGACGCAAACTCATTGGTCTTAAACCACCTGATGCTTTGGCAATGAGGTCTGAAGTATTATGAACCTCTTTATACACTTCGTCTGCTGATTTCTTTGGTAATAACGGATGACTATAACTATGGTTTCCAAGTTCGTGCCCTTCAGCTACAATTTGCTTAATAATAGACTCATTACCTTCTACATGACTACCAACGATATAAAACGTTGCATGAGCGTTATATTTTTTTAGAATTTCTAATACTCTTGGTGTTGTTTCAGATCGAGGCCCATCATCAAACGACAACGCAATTCTCTTCTTACCTAGTTTTTCTTTAACAGTTGCAAGGTATTGTGTATAATTCTCTTTCTCTGTTTCCGGAATCATATTTTCATTCATATAAGCAAAAAGCTCTGTAAAAGGAATTGTCCATTCTGCATCTGAATCGTTTGTGTCTTTGTATTTTATACGAATTCCATTTTGAATGATTGACGTATCTAGTTTCTTCCAATTGTTATCTTTAAATTGAGAAGTAGTTTTTTCTGTTTGCTCATCAGATAGTCCATTTGCTTTAGATTCATCTAATGCTTTCTTCACAAAGAAGTTAGATACTGCTAAATCATTATTAAATAGTTTTGAAATTTCAAATGGTTGTAAAGAATCTGCGAAAACAAGTTGGTGTGTTAACTCAGAAAATTCCAACTGTTCAAAACCACGATCCTTTTGTTGATATACAGATACATAGTAATGAATATCATTCACGTTCGAAACAACCTTTGTTTGATAAGCTTTCAAGAAAATCAAAGTTTTCTTAGAGGCTCCCGCGTATTTTTCTAGCACCGTTTGTTTTAAAGTCGAAATCTGCTCAGCAATGGAAGCAACTTCATTTCCAGAACTATCTGTAGGGATTAATTCCTGAATTTCAATATTGCCATTCGTTTCATCTTTAACCGTAAAATTTTCGTTATATTTTTTTGTATCGTCTTGTTCAACTTGAATAATACGTTTTAATTCTTCTTCATTAAATTGATCTGCCATAATACGATGAATCGTTAATAATTCAAATACTAAAATAGCTAGAGTCAAAACTCCTATCACCCAAAAAATGGTTTTAGGAATTTTCTTTTTCGGTCTTTTCTTTTTTGAATCCTTCCCACCGAATCGTTGGTTCTCTTGATTCTCCTCTTGAACTGCCTCTTCCTTCAAATCAGTCTCTAGCATTTCTTCAGGATTTTTTGTATATTTATTTTCTTTTTTTTGATGTTTTTCTTTGCCATTATTGGCTCTTCGTTGAATGACCTTCTCCATTCTCCACGACCCCTTATTAAATACTATTTTTCTTTTTTCTGACAGTCCGGACAAACACCATAAACTTCCATTCGATGTCCTCTAACTTTAAACCCTGTTAATTGTTCTGCTGCTTTTTCAACATCATCTAAGACTGGATAATATAAATCCACTACTTTCCCACAAACATCGCAAACAGCATGATAGTGCTGTCCTAAATCAAAATCGTATCGACTGGCACTATCTCCATACATTAATTCCTTAACTACACCCTCTTTAATAAACAGGTTTAAATTATTATATACTGTCGCCACACTGACTTGAGGATATTCTCTTGTTAATTCAGTAAAAATTTCTTCCGCAGTTGGATGAGTATCTACACTAGCTAAAAATTCTAGCATTGCCACTCTTTGAGGAGTAATACGAACTCCTTTACTACGTAACTTCTTCACTACTTGATTAATTTCTTCTTTTCTCATAAATTTCCCTAATTTCTAAAACATATTACGTCGATTTTGATACTTTATTCTCTCAAATTTCCAGAAAAAAATCAAGACATACATTTAATATTTTTGTAACATTGTAATATTTTTGTAACAAAAAAGATTTGCCCCTGTAATAGGGCAAATATTTCTACTATTATTTTTTAAAAAGCTTATTGTATTGCATCCCTTCTCGAAGTGAAGAGGTATCTGTTCCTAATGCTTCTGCTATTGTATAAGCAAATTCGAAACTTGCAGCTGCACCACAACCCGTAATGATTTTTCCATCTTTTTCAACTATCGTTCCTGTATAAATTCCGTCATTAATTTCTTCTTCAAAACCGGGATAGCAAGTAAATTTTTTCTTTTTCAGCAATCCTGCCCTATGTAGAACAATTGGCGCTGCACAGATTGCTGCAATAATTTTGCCTTTTTTCGAATATTCTTTCAGCTTTTGAATAAGAAACTCATTCTCTCTTAAGTGATGCGCCCCTGGAATTCCCCCTGGAAGAACTAAGGCATCTATTTGCGCCCAATAAAATGTCTCTAATTCATCATCTGCCTTCACTGAAATTTTATGAGAACCCGTAATGACTTGTCCACCAATACCAACTGTATGAACAATATGACCTGCTCTTCTCAAAATATCAACTGTAGCAAGGCCTTCAATCTCTTCAAATCCTTCCGCTAAGAATACAACGACATTTGCCATAGGACAGCCTCCTCTTATTTTTTGAACAAACCCATTACTCCGCGAGTAATCACTCGACCTACTTCACGTCCAACGCTAGACATAATATTCTTCGTAAAGCGATCCATCGCAGAATCACCTTTCTTAGTTGCTGCTTGTCGTGCTTGACGTTCTAGTTCTCTTTCTTGACGTTCACGTTCTTTTTCTTCTAATTTAGCCTGTTTTTCAGCCTCTTTTTGTGCAAGAGCTTCTTGCTTTTCAGCTTCTTTACGTTCCGCTTCTGCTTGTTTTTCAGCTTCTCTTTGAGCTAAAACTTCTTCTTGCTCTTGTTGAAATTGTTGTTCTAATGCTAATAATTGCTCATGAGCAGACTCACGATCAAACATTTCTGCATATTTATCATAGAATGGAGATTGATTCACTAGTTGTTGACGAACAAATGCATCAACCGCATCTAATTTACTCTTTGGTGGGTAAATTGAAACCACTTCTGCAAAACTTGGAGATCCATCTTCCTGTAAAGTAGAAACTACCGCATCCCCTACTTTTAGATTCGTAATCACTGAAACTAAATCTTTCCCTTCTTCTTGACGGAAAGTTTCAGCTACTGCTTTTACATTCTTTTGCTCAGCTGGTGTAAACGCACGTAAGCCATGTTGGATTCGATTTCCTAACTGACTGGCTACCGCATTAGGAATATCCGTTGGATTTTGTGTTACAAAGAAAATACTAATTCCTTTCGAACGAATTAAACGTACAATTAATTCAATTTTTGCTTGTACAGCTGGGTTGCTCTGGTTGAATAATACATGTGCTTCGTCAAAGAAGAATACTAGTTTTGGTTTATCTAAATCTCCTACTTCAGGTAAGTTTTCATATAACTCAGATAAGAACCATAATAAGAAAGTTGCATATAATTTAGGTGTTTGGAACAACTTTTCTGAAGATAATACATTGATGTTTCCACGTCCACTTGCATCTGTTTTAAATAAATCTCCAATTTCAAAAGCTGGCTCTCCAAAGAACTGATTTCCACCTTGTTGTTCTAACACTAATAAACTACGTAAAATAGTTCCAATCGATTGTTGGGCAATATTTCCATATAAATTACGTAATTCAGAAGCATGAGCTCCCACATAATTTAACATTGCACGTAAATCTTTAATATCAATTAATAATAAACCTTGTTCATCAGCAACTTTAAACGCAATATTTAAAATACCTTCTTGCGTTTCATTTAATCCTAACAGTTGAGATAATAAAATAGGGCCCATTTCTGAAATGGTTGTACGAATGTTAATTCCGTTTTCACCAAAAATATCCCAAAAAGCTACTGGATAAGAACTTGGTTCAAAATCTTCTACGTGTACTTTTTTTAATCGTTCGGCAATCTTTTCAGTTATTTCACCTTTTTCGGCAAGGCTAGCTAAATCTCCTTTAATATCAGAAAGTAATACAGGTACTCCAGCTTCACTTAATTGTTCAGCAAGAACTTTAAGAGTAACAGTTTTTCCTGTACCTGTAGCTCCAGCAATTACTCCATGTCGATTTAATTTATTCGATAATAATTGAGCTGGCTTTGTTCCATATCCAAAAGAAATTGTTTGAGTCATAATACTCCTCCTTTAAGTTTATTTCTACTCCTTAACAATAGTACAGAAAGCGCTAAAATTCCACTAAAATGTTAAGTTTTAATTAGATTAGTTGACTTGTTTTGAAGTTCAAAGTATATTACTCTTATATGAACTATACTACTAAAGGAGAATTCTCTTATGAAATGGAAAATAATTGCGGATTCTGGTTGTGATCTACGTGAAATCGAGAATCTAGCAACAAATACTGAATATATTAATGTACCATTAACTGTCCAAGTGGGCGAGAAACATTATAAAGACGATGCAACATTAGATATTGATGCTATGATGATTGAAATGTATGAATCAAAGGAAAAAACTGCTTCTGCTTGTCCCAGTCCAGATGCTTTTTTAGAGGCCTATAGAGGTGCTGAAAATGTTATTGCCATTACAATTACTGGTGGCCTATCAGGAAGCCAAAATAGTGCTCAATTAGCCAAAAATATGTTATTAGAAGAAGCCCCTGAAACAAATATTGAAGTCTTCGATAGCCTTTCAGCAAGTGGTGAAATGGTTCTATTTGTCCAAAAGGCAAATGAACTGATTGCTCAAGGACTTTCTTTTGAAAAAGTAGTTGCAGCATTAAAAGAATACTTAGCAAGCACCAAGCTATTATTTGCACTTGCTCGTGTCGATAACCTAGTAAAAAACGGTCGATTAAATAAATTAGTCGGCGCCGTTATCGGAATGCTCAATATCCGCTTAGTCGGTAACGCTTCTCCAGAAGGAACACTAAACTTACTTCACAAAGCAAAAGGTCAAAAGAAAGCTGTTCAAGCAGTTTGGTCTGAAATGAAAAAAAATGGCTACAAGGGTGGTCGTGTGGTTATCAGCCACTGTAGTAACCCGGAAATCTGTGGCTTAATTCAAGCAGCTGTTCATAGCGAGTTCCCAGATGCGGATGTTTCTAGTATCCACACAAGCGGGGTCTGCAGCTATTATGCAGAACAAGGCGGAATCCTAATGGGATACGAAGCTTAATCTTAAAAATACGAAAAGACTCTCTAATCCAAGTGATTAGAGAGTCTTTATTTGTATCTATTAGAATAATGCTTTTAATTCGACTTCTGGATGTTTATCTTTGAACCAGTTTAAAGCAAATTGGTTTTCGAATAAGAAGACTGGTTGGTCAAAACGGTCGCGACATAATAAGTTTCGACTTGATGACATATTTGGATCCAGTTGTTCTTCGTCAATCCAACGAGCAATTTTACTTCCGATTGGAGTCATGACTACTTCAGCATTGTATTCATTTAATAAGCGGTATTGGAACACTTCGAATTGCAGTTGACCAACCGCACCAAGGATATATTCTCCTGTATGATATGTCTTGTACAATTGGATAGCTCCTTCTTGTACTAACTGCTCGATTCCTTTATGAAATGATTTTTGCTTCATGACGTTCTTGGCAGAAACTTTATTAAAGAGTTCTGGCGTAAATTGTGGTAATGGTTCGAACTGCACAGCCCCTTTTCCTGAGTAAATCGTATCTCCGATTTGGAAGTTCCCTGTATCGTAAAGTCCAATAATATCCCCTGCAACGGCTGCTTTAACCGTTTCACGGCTATCTGCCATAAATTGTGTTGTATGAGATAATTTCATTTTCTTTTGCGAACGGTTCACGGTAATGTCCATCCCTGGAGTGAATTCTCCTGAACAGATACGCACAAACGCAATACGGTCGCGGTGCGCTGGGTTCATGTTTGCTTGAATTTTGAAGATGAATCCTGTGAATTGTTCTTGTAGTGGATCTACAAGTTCCCCTGATTCTGTCTTCTTCGCTGATGGACTCGGCGCAAAATCAACAAACGCATCTAAGAATGTTTGAACTCCGAATCCAGTTAAGGCAGAACCGAAGAATACAGGCGTTAATTTACCAGCTGCAATCTTCTCTTCATCAAAAGCATTTCCTGCTTCTAATAAGAGTTGCGCGTCTTCGATTGCTTGGTTATAAAGTGTAGATTGTTTAAACGCATAATCGCCGTCCACTTCCCCATCTTCGTTTAATGGTAAGAAGTCATTATCTTCGTTTTCTTCTGGGTGCATCAACTCAACACGTTTGTTGTAAATATCATATAAGCCAAGGAATGTTTTCCCCATCCCCATTGGCCAGTTCATTGGATACGCGTCAATTCCTAATACTTCTTCTAATTCCGCGATTAATTCCAGCGGTTCACGTCCATCACGGTCTAATTTGTTAATGAAAGTAAAAATCGGAATTCCACGCATACTACAAACTTCAAATAGTTTCTTTGTTTGTGGCTCAATCCCTTTAGCGCTGTCGATAACCATCACGGCACTATCCACAGCCATTAATGTACGATACGTATCTTCTGAGAAGTCCTCGTGCCCTGGTGTGTCCACGATATTAATATGGTTTCCATCGTATTCTACTTGCATGACTGAACTCGTAACAGAAATCCCACGTTGTTTTTCGATTTCCATCCAGTCAGATTTAGCAAACTTCCCTGTCTTCTTCCCTTTTACGGTACCAGCTTGACGAATCGCACCCCCGTATAAGAGTAATTGTTCTGTAATCGTTGTTTTCCCAGCATCTGGGTGGGAAATAATCGCAAAAGTCTTGCGAGATTGTACTTCTTCTTTTAAATGTGACATGAGTCTCTCCTTCGTGTTTATTCTCAAGTATTATAGCTGATTTTCACAATTTTTAAAAGTTTAAAAACACCCTCTAGAAGGATTAGACAAAGTGCGGTATACTTAAAGACAGCAAAAATCTTTCAGGAGGTTTCTCAATGTCGAAAGAATTACCAATTATTTATATTAGTTTAACCGGAAATACACATAACTTCGTCACTCGTTTAAGAGATCAATTACGCTTTATGGAGCCCTCTTTAAAAGTGACATTGACGAATGTTAAAGATCTTGTTAAAGGCCAAGAAGATTACTTCAAAGTAGGAAAACCCTTCGTTGCTTTTCTACCGACTTATTTAGAAGGTGGAAATGGCGTGGATAATGGAGACGTTGAAGTCTTAACCAATCCGCTTGGTGATTTCCTCGCTTATGAACATAATTATGCACATTGCTTTGGGGTGATTGGTAGCGGAAATCGTAACTTTAATAAGCAATTCTGCCTCACCGCCCGTCAATATTCTGAGCGTTTTGGGTTCCCAGTGCTCGATGAATTTGAATTACGCGGAAGTAACCGCGATGTAGAGCGCATTGCTGCAATGCTTCTTGAAAAAATCTAAACACACAAAAGGCCGCAGAAAATTTCTGCGAGCCTTTCTTTTTATTTAAAGTAAGTTTTGCATTTTTCACTAAAACCAACTAACGCTTCCATCGTAGCGGGTTCCATTGCGGTATGACCTGCCGCTTGTGCAAAGATGAGTTCTGTGCCATCAACTGCTTGAGCGAGTTCAAACGCCGCACTTGGCAGGCAATCCACATCATAACGCCCATGTACGATATGCATTGGAATCCCCTTGAAGGCATCCACATGATTCAAGATGAAATTATCATCTTCTACAAAGCAGTGATGATAGAAGAAGTGACATTCCATTCGCGCAATTGTAAGAGCCCCGCGAATACCTGCTTCATCCCAGACAATTGGATCATACGGAATCAACTTCACGAGACCATGTTCCCACTCTGCCCATGCGCGCGCTGCCTCCAAACAAATCGATTCATCGTCTGAGGTCAAGCGTTTGTAGTACGCATTCACCAGTTCTCCTTGTTCTTCAAGAGGAATTGGTGCTTTAAACTTCTCGAAGTTCTCTGGATAAAAATGAGACGCCCCATCTTGATATAACCAATCTACATCGCTTTGACGACCAAGGAAGATCCCACGAAGCATCAATCCTACGACGCGTTCACGGTGTGCAATCGTGTAATGTAAGGCTAGCGTTGTTCCCCAGCTACCACCAAAGACAAGCCACTTATCAATCCCTAATGTGGTACGAATCTTCTCTATATCCGCTACTAAATCATGTGTCGTATTCTCTTCTAACGATGCAAAAGGTGTACTCTTTCCACATCCACGTTGATCAAATTGGATAATACGATAAAATTCTGGATCAAAAAACTGACGATTTACAGGAGATGAGGCTCCTCCTGGTCCGCCGTGTAAAACAACAACTGGATGTCCTAATGGATTTCCTGATTCTTCTACATAAATTGTATGCAATTCACTGACTGGAATCATATGTTCGTTATAGATTTCGATTTCTGGATATACCTCTATTCTCATTACTTGGCTCCTTTAATGATTTCTTGAACTCTTTTTTTAAATTCTGGTAAAACATCCTCTTCAAACCATGGATTTTTTGCCATCCATCGACGGTTTAAAGGAGACGGATGTACAAGCGGAAACATCTTTGGTAAGTATTCTTTGTATGCCTTCACTGTTTCCGTTAAGTTTTTCTTCTTTGTATCTTTTAAATAATAATCCTGCGCATATTTTCCTACTAAAATAATAAGTTCAATATCTGGCATTAAAGCTAATGTTTCTGCATGCCATTTTTCAGCAAAACCTTTACGTGGTGGAAGATCTCCTGATTTCCCTTTTCCAGGATAATAATAATCCATTGGAACGACTGCAAATAAATCCGATTGATAGAAGAAATTACGATCAACTCCCATCCAGCTTCTTAGATTATCTCCACTTTGGTCATTCCAAAACAAGCGACTCTCTTGCGCTTTAATTCCAGGAGCTTGTCCAACAATCAAAATCTTTGCATTCCGTGGAGCAGAAAATAAAGGTTTAATTCCAGCTTTAGTATATTCTTTATTTTGAGGATCCTTTTCAATTTTATTCATTAATTTTTGTATTTCTTGCATCTATATTCCACCCTTCTCACTTAGAATACTCCCATTCTTTATAGACTGCAAATCCTTCCCTATAGAAAAATCCTCTAAGTCTTTTACAACTTAGAGGATTTGATTCTTTATTTTAAGCGAACTGTTTTTATGATTCGAGGAAGAGATTTGTTAGAAAGTACTCTTGGTAAAGTATGCGACTTTTCTTTAGATTTTGTCTTATACACTAATGGTCTTGTTGGACGTTGAGTTCCAACAAACTCTTCTGGGCTCTGTTGAGTTCTTCGGTGATTTGTAGACTGTAATGCCTGTTTAGTCGCTTGTTTTTTTGCTTGAGAACGTTGTTTTGGATTCGAAATGCTATGACGTGGACGATAAACTCTTTGTTGAATTTCTTCCAATCTAGAATCCGTATTATTTTGTCGTCGTTCATTTCTCTTAGGAGATCTCATATTCATATTAGAGTTCTCTTTTTGTGAGTTATTTCTTGCCTTATTCTGTTTTTTACCAATAAAAACAAATACCATTAGAATTAATACGATAAAAAACGCAGCTTGCCCTAATACATAATAACCTTCGCCATCTTTTGAATTATAATTATTAAAAAAGAAACTACTTTTCTTATTATCATTCGTATTAGAATTTTTTTCACTATCGTACGAATTGGTCTTTGCGTTATTGTTATTATTCTTTTGATTCGAAGATTGCAGATTAGACTGATTTTCTTTTTCATTTACGGCTTCAGTCGTCATCTCCTCTACATCTCTTTTATCCGTTGCTCTATCATATTGGAATGGCTTAACCACTTTCCCATCCACTATATCAATAAATTCAAGGTGAATAGATAGATTATTTTTATTTAAGAGAAAGACATCTACTTTGTATTTTTTATTTTCTCTGAATACAAAAAATTGAAGTTTATAGTTTCCTTCTTTTAGATTGTTGAGTTGAACAGGTACTTTCACAGAATCATAATCAGGATTGTTAAATTTTAAAGGAACCGTAATTGTTTCATTAAAATTTTTGTTTGCCTGAACATTAACCGTGGTTTCATACGACCCCACCATTTTACTAGAATTATCTGAGGTCGTTTCTGCATATACTGTATTTACAGTAATATTTTGGAAAGTTCCCATCATGAAGAAACTGACAATCAACACGGCAAGCCACTTCAATCTAAAGAAAGATTTGCTAGCTCGTTGTTTCATGATTATTTACCTGCTTCGTCCCAAACTTTACGTCCTGATGCTAATGAAGCAATGTTTTCAGCAATTTTTGCGTTATTTTGTCCATCCATTAATACAACTGTATTGTTTGGACCTTCAGCAAGAGCTTTTTTAGCATCGATTGCTAAGTATTCTAATGCAGCCGCATTTAAGTTAGATTCATTTAAAGCGTTGTTGATGGCTGTTAATTGAGCAACAGTTGCTTGAGTGTCAATTGCGATTTTTTCAGCATGAGCACGAGCATCTGCTAATAATTTGTTGTTTTGAGTTCTTGTATCCATTTCAACTGTTTTTTGACGAGCGTCAGCAGCGATTAACGCAGCATCACGTTCACGGTCAGCAGTGATTTGTTTGTTCATCGCTTCAACGATGCTTTGTGGAGGAATAACTTCACCAATGTTAACACGGTCGATTGTAACCCCGTAAGAGTCTGTTTTACCGAATACACGTTGGTTTAAGTCAGTGTTGATTTTGTTTGTACCACCAAGAATTTCAGCCATCGTCATTGTACCGATGATGTCACGTAATTCGTTTTGGATATCTAAAAGTAATAATCCTTCTGGGTTTGTGTTTCCATATAAGTATTCTTCAAGATTATCTACGTGGTATTTAGCTGAAGCATCAATTGTTAAATTAACGTTGTCTTTTGTGATGATTTCTTGTGGATCTAAATCTAATGAACGTTGACGCATATCTACAACGTATGCAATATTACGAATGATTGGTGTTACAAAGTGTAACCCTGGTCCTAATTCCCCAACATAACGTCCGAATGATTGAACAGCAGCTTTGTGTCCTTGTTGTACAATACGAATTGATTTGAACGCAATAATTAATAAAACTAATACTAAAGCGATAATAATAATTGTTAATGGCATGATAAATTTCCTTCTTTCTATAAAGTTACATATACTAATTTTTCTGGATTGAGCTCCTCAATCACTTTAACATAAACCAATCCATCTTCATAGTCAATGACTTCAAGTGGTTGGCCTTCTTCAACGGACATAACGTCCAAAATCTTATAAGGATAGTTTCGTCCTCGGTAATTAAATGTTCCAAATACTTGCTCGGAGAATGCCTTAAATTGTCCATGCAATAAATTTTTAATGGCATCCGGCCAGTTTTCAACTTTTTTTTGATGACCTTCGACTTCTTTTTCGATGACCGATCTAAAATAAGTTGAAACATCAGTCGAAATTATCTTCAAAAATGCTTCTTTTAAAGAAGGTTCAATCGTGAAGTTAATCCGCTCTGTCTTATTTTCGTTCGACCACGGTTGTTTTCTCATTCCCATTCTCCTTTCTTTTTTCTCTGATGAATATATTATAACATGTTCCGAATATAATACAAGTGTAATATACTCACTTTAAAAATATTTTATAAATAATATAGAACTATAAAAAAGCTTTTTCTTTTTGGAGTAAATTATTCATTGAATTACAGCCTACCTTACAGATTCCTAACAAAGATTCATCGAGAAGCAATTTAAGATTCAATCAAAAAAGGAACCATAGAAACATTGAGTTACCAACGTTTCTATGGTCTTATTAAAAACTAACCTACGCTACCTTCCCCGTTATCCTGTAATTTACACCGCATAGAAAATGCTATATGAAAATATTTGACAGTTTAACCGATTTATTGTTATTATCCACAAATCAACTAATTGATGGTAAGTCTTTCCACACCCATAGTATGATTAAAATTAATTATTTTTATAATCTTAATTGTGTTTAAACTAAATTAGAGTTATTATTTTTTTGAGGAGGAAACAAAATGCAAATACTTCAAAAAATTTATGGAACATTATTTATTTGTGTAACTTTGTATTATACATGTTCACTATTATTTCCATTTGTAGCTTATTTGGTTCTAATTTCATGTACTTTTTGTTTTGTTAAAGTTGTTCCTCATCCAACTTCTCTTTCAAATCCATTTGCTTTTGAGATTCGCATGAAATCACTCGTAAAGTGGGATTTATAGAAATATCAAAGTCTGCAATAGACTTTTGTAGTTCTTTTATTTTCAATTCCCTCTCAAGTTCACGCACTTTTCCATCTTTTTTAAATTCCTCCAATTCTAATTCTGCACGTATGTTGGATATTTCTTTATTTCTATTTTCCAACTTATTTTTTTATAGTCAAATATTGTCGGTAACAGACCTTTAAATGAAATATCTTTGAACTTTATTTCGGAAAATACACCTAAAAATAATATAATAATCAGTTTATTTTCATTTAAAAAATTACAGAAATTATTAATATTTTCAATTATTACTTGAATATCTCCGGGACTTTGAACATTAGTTTTTACTGATATTTTTTGTTTATCAATTTTATCTTCAACTTTTCCCACCAATCCAAATAGAGCGTTCCAAGAACTAATATTAATGTTTTCTTTAGCATTAACTCTAAGAGAGAAATGTAAACCTCTATCTTTTAAATATACTCTAGAGATCAATGGATCTATATATTCTGCTTCTTCAATAATCTCGATTATTGTTTGATGCATGTTTAGCATATAAAACAACTTCGGATTTAAAAATTCTCTAGATATTTCATTAAACCATATTACCTTTCTTCTTTTCCTATTTAAAGAAATATGAATATTACTTATTTCTTTTTGAATTTTATTTTCTTCTGTAATATCTCTAAAAACTTCAATACTGCCCCAATATTCATTTTTATCGTCAAAAATAGGACTACTTTTTACAAAAAAATCTCTTTCTCCAACTGATAACAATTCAGTTTTCACATCTTCCTTATGCCCAATTGGTGCAACACATTTTAAAGATGAAAAAATTTGGTCGTTTCTATGTATGTCATCATCAGAAAATACACAAAATTTTCCTTCCTCATTTTCTAAAAATTTTTTCATACTGGAGTTGGTATAGACAATCAGCCCGGTTTTATCAAAAACTCTGACTAAATCTTCCATAAAATCTACTAGTTCAAAATTCCAATGTGTGAATTTATCCATATACATACTTTTATCTCCTGCTATTTTGGTTTAGGTCCATAAAATTGATAGAAGTCAACTTTAATTCGTCCATTAAATAATTTTCTCTTTCTATCCGCTTTTCTGCCATATAAATTTTCAAAACTTTCTATACTTGTTATTAAATACACAGACCAAGTATCCAATTCCTTAAATTTTTTACCAAAATCTCTATAAAGTTGTTCGACTTCCACTATTTTCCCCATACGCTCGCCATAAGGAGGATTCGTAACAACAACGCCATATTCATTATACAGGTCAACATCCCTCATATCTTTTATAAAAAATGAAATTTCATCATCTACGCCTAAAATATCTGCATTGTCTCTTGCTATTAAAATTGACTGTCTATCTATATCTGAACCTAAAATTTTTAAATCTCTGTCATAATCAATTAATGCTCTTGCCTTGTTCTTTTCATTTTTCAAAGCATCTTTATCCAATAAATTCCAATTTTCAAAGGCAAAATTTCTCATAATTCCCGGAGCAATATTTCTGCCCATCATATAGGCTTCAATACAAAGCGTGCCACTGCCACAAAACGGATCATAAAAAACTCTATTCGGCTCCCAAAAAGACAGACTAATCATAGCACTCGCCAAAGTTTCCTTTAGTGGTGCATCTCCTGCTCTCTTTCTATATCCTCTTTTGTGTAAAGCCTCTCCCGAAGTATCAACGGTAACAGTTGCAATATCCTTTAAAATAGATACTTCTATATAATATAAAGCATTTGAAGTTTCATCAAACCATTCAACTCCGTAAACATTTTTTAGCCTGTCAACTACCGCTCTCTTTGTAATCTTTTGAATATCCGAT
>NZ_CALHIF010000072.1 GCF_938030755.1 uncultured Granulicatella sp.
CTTAATTTCATAATAAAAGCACCCCGAAAGTTAGATTTTCTATCTAACTTTTGGGGTGCACTTCATGCCTATAGCGGGTTTTCTTTTTTATTCATGGAATAATTAAATTTAGGTATTGACAGCGCTTTAAAAAATGAGTACAATGAACTCGAAACAAAAGTTAATGTACGTAACATTTGTAAAGGAGGAAATGTTGTCGTGGAAAATGTGAAGTTGCTGGAATGTAAAAATATCTGTAAATCGTTCGGCGATAACCATGTATTAAAGGGGATTAATATTAGTCTTTCTTCTGGTGAGGTTTCCGCTATTATTGGAGGCAACGGGGCGGGGAAAAGTACGCTCATGAAGATTATTATGGGAATCTACAAATCTGACCAAGGGGAAATTATTCTCAATCAGGTGCCTCATAAGAACTTAACACCGGCTGTTGCTTTAAATAGTGGAATTTATCTGGTGCCTCAGGAACCAATGCTCTTTAAGAATATGTCTGTTTTAGAGAATATTCTAATTGGATTACCAGGAGATGCTAGCGAACAAAAGCTCAAGCTCCTCAAACTTATAGAAAAGTTAAAATGGAGTATTAATCTAGAACGTAGAGCTGATACGCTAACGATTGCGGAACAACAATTGGTTGAAATCTTAAAAGGCTTGATTAGAAATCCTAAAGTTTTGATTCTTGATGAGCCAACAAGTTCTTTAACGTTTAATGAAACAGAGACATTATTTGAACTAATTGAGCAATTAAAAAAAGATGGGGTGGGTATCCTCTATATTACCCACCGATTAACAGAAGTGTTTCAAATTGCAACTGATATTATTATCATGCGTGATGGAATAATTAGTCTTTCTGGGAAAACTCAAGACTTTACTAATGATATGTTAATCCAGGCGCTATTACCGGATGGAGCAAATGTTGATGATTTGAAGAATAATAAGGGTGGACGTGTAATTGATCGTACGGTAGATCCAATTCTTGATGTTGAAAACTTTTCTGGAAACGGATTCAAGGATGTGTCGTTTAAAGTCTATCCGGGAGAAATACTTGGTCTTGCCGGAGTAGTTGGTGCTGGCAGAACAGAATTAGCCGAAACTATATTTGGTAAGGATGAGGTTCTTGGTGGGAAAGTTGTTCTAAGTAATATTGATATTACAGGTAGGTCTACTAGTGAGGTAATCAATCTAGGTCTAAATTATGTTCCAGAAGATCGTTTTAAACATGGAATCTTTAAAATCAGTGATTTAGGTATGAATATTACAGGCGCGTCACTTCAATCTGTTGGTAAGTATTTTGTTAATCGCAAACGCGAAGAAGAAATGTATGAATACTTTAAAAAATCTTTCAAAATTAAATCGATGGATATTAGTGATGAAATTGGAAGCTTGTCTGGTGGAAACCAACAAAAAGTGGTTATTGCAAAAGCAATCGCTTCAATGCCTAAGTTACTTATTCTAGACGAACCAACACGTGGGATTGATGCTGGAGCTCGTGGGGATGTTTATCGTATTATTCAAGAACTTAAAGAACGTGGCCTTGCCATCTTAATGATTTCCTCAGACATGGAAGAAATTGTACAACTCTCAGATAGAGCTGTAACCATGTATCATGGAAGATTAAATGCAGAATTTGTAGGTGAGGACATCAATCAAGGGAATTTGATGAGCGCCTCATTTGGAGTTGTAAAAGGAGAGAAAGTTTCATGAAGAATTTACTGAAACAAAGGGAGATTGTATCAATCTTATTTATAATCGGCCTTTTTATTATTGTAGGTTTATTTAATCCTCAATTTCTTGCCGTAGAAAATGTTTTTCAAATTGTAAATAACAGTGCAGTTTATGCGATGGTCGCAATTGGAATGTGTTTCGTTCTTTTTACCGGGGAAATCGATGTTTCGATCGGTGCAACTGTTGGATTTACTGCAGCAGTTACAGGAAAAATGCTAAATGGAGGTGCGTCTATTCTTTCTGTTTTTGCAGTTGCAATTCTGGTAGGAGTAGTTATTGGAATCATTAATGCTATCGGAATCGTATTATTTAAAATCCCTTCAATTATCATGACTTTGGGGATGATGGGAATTATCCGTGGTTTCCAATACATTTACACGAATGGGCAATGGTTACAAGATTTTCCAAATGAATTTCTAAATATCTCTCAAGAAACAATAGGTGGAACTATTGGAATCATTTTTGCAAGCGCTCTTATTGTAGCTAGTCTCTTGTATATTTTTACTAAGAAAACTATGGTTGGAAAAAGCTTTAAAGCAGTCGGTGATAATATCGATGGAGCTCGTCTTATTGGGATTCCAGTAGAACGAATTAAATTTTTGAGCTATATCATTTGTGGAAGCTTTGCCGCACTAGGAGGTGTCCTCTATGCGAGTCGAATTGGATTTGTAACTCCAACCGATGGTACAGGAT
The DNA here is from genome assembly GCF_938030755.1 of uncultured Granulicatella sp. Lineage (GTDB taxonomy): Bacteria > Bacillota > Bacilli > Lactobacillales > Aerococcaceae > Granulicatella. Next base: position 2,416 of record NZ_CALHIF010000072.1, read on the forward strand.
ATGAGATGACAGCTATTGCAGCGTGCGTAATTGGTGGTATTGCATTAGAAGGGGGACAAGGTTCTACGTTTGGAGCGATTATTGGTTCAATCCTTATGACATCAATTAGTAGTATCTTAGTATTCTTAAATTTCCCTTCTACATTCAACAATACGATTACAGGTGGTATTTTAATCGCGATTGTAGTTATTGGGGCTATTTCAAACCATCGCTCTCAAGAAAATATTCGTAAAGAAAGACTACGTGTCAGAGTCGAGCAAGGAGGAGAATAAGATGGAAAAGAAGAGATCAGTGTTAGCAGGATTTAAATGGCGCTGGGAATATTTCTTGGTCATTTTATTAATCGCCGAGTTTATTATCTTTGGTGGTCTAAACCCACGATTTTTGAATCCATTTATCTTAATGAATTCTATTAATAACTTTATTCCAGTATGTATTGTTTCTCTTTTTGTTACTTATGTAATCATCACGGGTGGAATGGATATTCAGGCTGGTTCCATAATGGGATTAACTTCGATCTGTGTAGGTGTTCTATGGCAAAAGATGGGTGTCAATATTTGGTTAGCGGTATTGCTAGGAATTCTTGTTGGAGCCCTTTGTGGATTAATTAGTGGCATGTTAATTGCCTATGCAAAAGTGCAACCGATGGTAATCACGTTAGGGGGTTCGTTCCTATATTCAGGATTAGCACTTGTTGTTCCGGCACTAGCAGGAGTCGTTGCTTATCAAGGGATTACGAATTTCCCTCCTGAATTTCAAGAAATTGCAGCAGGAAGCATAGCAGGAATACCGAATCAGGTAATTATCTTCCTTGTCTTATTAGTAATTTCATTTGTCATCTTACATCTCACAAAATATGGACGTAAGATTTTCCTTATTGGGGTAAACCGTAATACTGCAGAGTATTCCGGGATTAAAACAGCTCGCCTTGTCATGAGTACGTATGTACTTTCGGGGATTGCGGCTTCTATTGCGGGGATTCTCTTAACTTCTTATCTTGGAACTGCAAAACCTGACTTTGGAGCAGACTTAACTTTACCAATTATTACCGCAGTAGTATTAGGTGGGACTTCTATCTATGGTGGTAAAGGAAATGTAATCGGAACAGGGCTGGCAGCTTTAATTATCGGTTTTATGAAATTTGGATTAACATTAATTGGTATAAACGCACAATATCAAGATATTCCAGTTGGAATTCTACTGATTATATCATTAATCATTAACTTTATGATTAATTCTAATGTATTTCAAAATCTAAAAAGAAAGAAATAAGGAGGAAGGCTAGAGATGAATAGTTCATAAGTAAGTGATTGTTGTATTGTCGTAGCAATTTAATTGAATGCAAAGGAGAATTAATATGAATTTCAAAAAAATATTATCTTATGGAGTTTTAGTTGGTGCCACTGCTTTTGTATTAGGTGCATGTGGAGGGAACTCTCAAAGCAGTAGTTCAAATTCGAATGCGAGCACACAAGCTACAAATAATGGTGGTAAAGTAGTTTTCGTCCCTAAAGTAACAGGAAATTCATTCTTTGAATCAGGAAACTTAGGTGCTCAAGAAATGGCAAAAAAAGAAGGATTTACTGTGGATTACAATGGTAATGCAGTTGCATCTGTTGCAAATCAAGTAACAATTATTAATAATGCTGTTCAAACAGGAGCAGGATCAATCGCAATCTCTTCAGTGGATCCAACCGGTTTAGATAATGCATTAAAACAGGCCCAAAAAGCAGGGTTAAAAGTAGTAACATGGGATTCAGATGTGTCACCAGATGCGCGTTCATTAATGGTATCTCAAGGGACGCCAGAACAATTAGGTGAAATGCTTGTTAAGATGAGTGCTGATGCACTAGAAAAACGTGGTAAAGATCCTAAGAAAGATAAAATTAAATATGCTTGGCATTATTCATCTTCTACAGTACAAGACCAAAACTCATGGCAAAAAGTAGGGGAAGAATATATCAAGAAAAACTATCCAAATTGGGTGAATGTAAATGATTCTAACTATTACAGTAATCAAGATGCACAACAAGCGTTAAACGTTGGTCAATCAATTTTAGCGGCTCATAAAGATATTGACCTTATTATCTGTAATGACTCAACAGCTTTACCTGGTCAATTACAAGCTGTACAAAATGCGAAATTAACTAAAAAGGATATCACGGTTACTGGTTTTTCAACTCCAAACTCTATCAAGAAATATGCTAAAGACGATATCATTGAAGAGTGGGGATTATGGGATGTAAAAGTACAAGGTGCTTTAGCAGTATATTTAGCAAATTACTTAGCTTCAGGTAACCAAGTTAAAGTTGGAGATAAAATTAATGTTCCTGGTATTGGTGAAGTAGAAGTTCAAAACAACTCTATTTTAGATAAAAACTATAAAGATTCACCAGAAAGTGGGGTTGTATTGTTACCAGAACGTACAGTCTTTACTAAAGAAAATATGGATAAATATGATTTCTAGGAGGAAAAATAATGGCAGATTTAGATGGATTAAAAGTATCAAAAGAATATTATGTGGATCAACCTGTTAAAACTTTGGATCAATTCTTTGTTAAAGGTGCGCACAATCTAGATTATGGGATGAAAAAACATTTAGCAAATATTTTCAATCCAAAGAGTGGAAATACGGTAATGTTTGCTTTTGATCATGGATACTTTATGGGATCAACAGCGGGACTAGAACGTTTGGATATTATTATTCCAAAGATTGCACCAGAGGTCGACTGCTTAATGGGCACTCGTGGTGCATTAAGAACTAGTGTGGACCCAACTTGGAGAAAATCAACGGCTTTACGTGTTACATCTGGGTCGTCAATGTTAAATGATGATTTAAGTCATGAAATTTTGGCTGTAGATATGGAAGAAGCAATTCGCTTAAACGCCGACTGCTTAGCAGTTCAAACATTTATCGGTGCGGACGGACAATTATCAAGTTTGGATAACCTATCAAGAGCAGTAAACCTTGGTAATAAATATAGTATCCCTACAATGGGGGTTGTTGCAGTAGGTAAAGATATGGAACGTACAGATCGATTCTTCAAACTTGCAACACGTATTGTAGCAGAACTTGGAGCTAATTTAGTTAAATCATATTACTGTGATAATTTTGAAGAGGTAGTTGCTGCGTGTCCGGTACCAATTGTCGTTGCTGGAGGTAAAAAATTACCTGAAAAAGAAGCATTAGAGTTAGCTTATAAAGCTATTCAAGGAGGAGCAAAAGGTTTGGATATGGGTCGTAACATTTTCCAAAGTATGCATCAAACAGAAATGGCTAAGAGTATTGCAAAAATTGTTCATGAAAAATATACGGACAAAGAAGCATTTGAATACTATACAGATTTAATTAATCGATAATCTGAAAATCTCGTTATGAAAGGATTAGGGAAGATGAGTGTTATTTCCCTAATTCTTTCGGTTAGTGTATACTTTATTCAGTTAAGATTTTCGTAAAGAGGGTAAATAAAATGGATTTTTCTGAAAAAGATAAACGTTATAAAGATTCATTACTTTATAAAGTTGCATGGCTCTATTATATTGATGGTTTGACTCAAAAAGAGATTGCAGATCGTCTTTCTGTCAGTCGAATTAAAATCATAAAAATGTTAGAAGAGTCCCGTCAAAAGAAAATTGTTCGTTTCCACTTTTCGACAGTCTATCGGGATAAAAACAAGATTGAACAACAGTTAATAGAAAAATACAATTTAAAAGATGTCTTTGTTGTGCCATGGAGTAGCAATGAGAACTTAGCAGAAGATTTAGGACAAGCTACGGCCATGTATCTGAATGATTTAATTAAGGATGATGCCTTTGTGGGAGTTGGATATGGTGAAACAATGGGCGCATTTCTAAGGCATTTGTCAGGGTTAACAGATAAGAACTTATCAGTGGTATCTATGACAGGTGGTGTAATGCCATATATTAGACAAATTGGAAATGGAATCATTGATATTAAACACTATTTAATTCCTGCTCCATTAGTTGTAGGTAGTAAAGAATTAACGGAAGCAATTTTGAAAGAAAAATCGGTAAACGATATTGTCGAAATGACGGAAAAAATTAACGTTGTTGTCTCTAGTTTAGGTGGAATGAAAGAAGATTCTACTATTATAAAATCTGGCCTTCTAACTGAAGATAAGTTTAATATTCTGAAAAACAAAGGTGCAGTAGGTGATATGTTAATGCACTTTATTGATGAAGATGGAAACTTAGTGGACGATGAAATTGAAGATCGAATTATTAGTACAAAACTAGAAAAAATTAAAAACAACGATTATATCATTGTTGCAGCCGGTGGAGATACAAAACTTCCAATTATTCATACTGCAATTACACACGGTTTTGTCAATGTATTAATTACAGATGAAAACACAGCAGAGCTTCTATTAGGAGACTGCCCATGGAAGAAAGAAGAGAATACTTATTAGCGCTCGATGGAGGCACAGGGAGTTTTAGAGCTATTTTATTCCAAAAAGACGGTGTGCAAAAGGCCATTGAGCAAATTGAATGGGAACATCCTGTATATGATGAATACCCAGGAAGTGTAGGCTTTGATTTTGAAAAAAACTGGGAGATTATCCAGTGCTGTATTCGAAATCTAATAGAAAAAAATAATATTACTCCTGAAGATATTAAAGGAATCTCAACGGATTCAATGAGAGAAGGGTTCATTCTTTATGATGAAAATCAAAAGGAATTAATTGGTTTTTCTAACATCGATGCTAGAGCCAAAGAAGAAGTGATTTCATTAAAGAGGGAACATCCTACATTAGAAATGGAAATCTATCTTGAAACGGGTGAAACATTTGCATTGAGTGCAGTTCCACGTTTACTTTGGGTTCAAAAAAACAAGCCTGAACTTTACCAAAAGGCTAAATATATGAATATGATAAACGATTGGATTGTATTCAAATTAACTGGAAAAATCGTTTCTGAACCAAGTAATTCTTCTACTAGCGGATTATTTGACCTAGCTAAACGCGAATGGTTACCGGAAGTAGCGAAGAAATGTGGATTAAAGGATGATATATTCCCGCCTGTCTATGAAAGTGGGGTTCCAGTAGGAAATGTAAGTGCAGAAGCTGCTCGTCAAACAGGCCTTTCAGAATCAACTATCGTAGTTTGCGGTGGTGGAGACTCTCAACTAGGTTGTATTGGGGTTGGATCCATTAAACCAAATCAAGCTGCCCTTTTTGGCGGAAGTTTTTGGCAATATGAATTTAATACCGATAAGCCTTATGTGGATGACAGAGGTAGAATTCGAGTGAATTGCCATTCAGTTCCTTCTGTGTGGCAACAAGAAGCAATTGCTTGGAGTTCAGGTCTTGTGATGAGATGGTTTAGGGATGCATTTTTAGACTTAGATGTGGAACTAGCTAAACAATTAGGAACTTCTGTGTATGCGCTCATGGATCAAAAGGCGAAAGAAATTCCAATTGGATGTTATGGAATGCATTCGATTTTTGCGGATGTGATGAACTTTAGAAATTTGAAGCATGCAAGCCCAACTTTTATAAACTTTTCAATTGACCCTTTAAAATTTAATAAAGCAACCTTTTATAAGTCCATTATGGAAAATGCGGGTTTGATTACATTAGGTCACTTGAAAATGGTTGAAGAAATTACTGGAAATAAACCAGATGAAATTTTCTTCGCGGGTGGCTCTGCTTATAGTGAGTTGTGGTCACAAACGATTGCAGATATTTTAGGTATCCGAGTGATTACTCCTAAAGAAAAAGAAGCGACAGCTCTAGGTGCGGCGTTTCTAGCTGGGATTGGTAGTGGCGTATACGATAATTTAGAAGAAACAACCCAATATATTCAAATTGACAAAGTTTTCGAACCAGATATGGATCATCATCGTAAATATTTAGAGATTTTCAATGATTGGCAAGTGCTTTATAAAGAGGTGCTAAATATTTCAGATAAGGGGTTAACAGAGTATATGTGGATTGCCCCAGGTTCTGAATAGTGAAGGAGTGATTGTATGTTTGTATTAGATGAAAAAGAAAAAGATTACCGTTTTGGTGATAGCGGGCCAAAATACTTAATGAAAGGACCACGTTCTAATTTCGCAGTAGTAAGATTTAATCCGGGACAAGATTTTCCAGCGCATTATCATGAAATCATGGAAGAAAATTTCTATGTTCTTGAAGGGAAAATTGATATTTATGTTGATGATGCAAAAGTCACTTTGTCTAAAGGAGAGTTTATTCATATTGAACCTAATGAAGTTCATTACGTAAAAAATCCTTATGATGAACCGATTGTCATGGTATCGACATTGGCACCTTTCCAAGAAGTAGATAAGATTGAAACACCTGATTTCAAGCCTGAAGATTAAAATAGAGCCCCCTGATGAGTGAATCACAGGGGGTATTGTCATTATCATTTTTAATTTTTATAGAAATGAAAGGAGATTTGTATGACATACCCAGATTATATTTATGAACTCTGCCATGTGACATATGACATGTGGAATAAGGGGTGGGATGAATACAATGGTGGCAATGTAAGTTATCGCCTCACAAAAGAGGAAGCGAGTTCCATTGAAGCAGATTTTGCAGGAACCTCGTACACTTATTACGCTGAAAATAGAAAAGAAGTGGAAGTTCTAGATGTCCCAGAACATATTCAAGGAGAATATCTTTTAATTACTGCTTCGGGAAGTCACTTTAGAACATTGTGTTTACAACCTCATGTGGACACAGGAATCATTCAATTGACTCCAAAAGGATACCAAGTAGTAGCAGGATTCGTGACAGGAAAACGCCCAACCAGTGAAATCTTCATGCACGTACTAGCTCATGCAGCAAGACTCAAAGTGGATACCAATCATCGCGTAGTCATTCATAATCATGCAACAAATATTGTTATATACTCATTATTAGATGAAGTAACGAGTGAATCATTAACTCTTGATTTATGGTCAGTGTTAACAGAATCTATCGTAGTGTTCCATGATGGAATTGCTGTATTACCTTGGGAAGTTCCCGGAACTAAGTTAATCGGAGAGGATACAGCTCGTGAACTGGAAACCCATCGTCTTGTAGTGTGGTCAAAACACGGAGTCCTTTCAACAGGTAGAAATTACCAAGATGGCTTTGGATTAATCGAAACAGCGGATAAAGCTGCTCACATTGCGCTAGAATTAAAACGTGTTAGTGGAAAGAGCCTCTATGAAAATAACGTACTTTCGAAATCAGACTTGAAAAAAGTGTGTGATGTTTTAGGTGTGGAAGGCAAGTACTTAAATGATGAAACTATAATCAGTCAATCATAAATAAAACGAAAACCAGAATTGCCAAAAACTGGTCGCTATTCATTCCTTTTAGGTGCAATAAGATTTTTCTTATTGCATCTTTTTTTTTGAAAAAATCAAAAAAAGTTTTTATCGACTCGATTTGTGAAATTGAGAGTTTTTAGATGAGATTTAATTCTGATTTATACCTATTTTAAGGCGTTTTAGAATCGTGCAACCATTATCAACTTTGTGAAACGAGTCGAAAAACCCTTTTAAAAACAAGAGTTTACGTGTTAACACGTTAACTTTTACTTGAAACTGGTTTCGTTTAGTGTTAGACTGAACGCGAGAGCGCTACCAAAGGAGAAAAAAGATTTGGTAGTAAAAAGCTTTTATGAATCAATTAAGGAGGAGAACTATGGAAACGAGATATACACACAGTCCAGAGGATATCAGACATTATTCTACGGAGCAATTAAGAAAGGAATTCTTAGTTGAGAAAGTATTCGAACCAAATCAAGTGAAGTTGACGTACACTCATAACGACCGCATGATTTTTGGTGGGGTAATGCCAGTTGAAGGAAAATTAACGATTGAATTATCAACAGAGTTAGGAGTGGACTACTTCCTACAAAGACGTGAAATGGGTGTCATTAATATTGGAGGTCCTGGTGTTATTGAAATTGATGGTGTTTCAGAAAATATGGTGAAACAAGATGGATATTACATCGGGAAAGAAACAAAAGAAATTGCTTTCTCAAGTGTTTCTGCTGAAGACCCAGCAAAATTCTACGTTGTGTCTGTTCCAGCCCATCATAAATATCCAAATAAAAAATTAAGCATTGAAAAAATTGTTCCACTTTGCATGGGTGAATCCAATACATTAAATCAAAGAAAGATTTATCAATATGTTCATCCAAATCAATGCGAAAGCTGCCAATTACAATTAGGCTACACAGTGCTCGAACCAGGTAGCTCTTGGAATACAATGCCATGTCATACTCATGAACGTCGTATGGAGACTTATTTATACTTTGATATGGAACCTGATACAAGAGTCTTCCACTTCATGGGAACACCACAAGAAACAAAACACTTAGTGGTTGGAAACGAAGAAGCATGTATTTCACCAAGTTGGTCTATTCACTCAGGTGTGGGAACCTCAAACTACACATTCATCTGGGGAATGGCAGGAGAAAACATTACCTATACCGATATGGATATGGTTCCAATGCAAGAACTTAAATAGTGAGGAGTAAGTAAAATGACAAATGACATGTTTTCATTAAAAGGAAAAGTTGCACTTGTAACAGGTGCAGTATACGGAATCGGGTTTGCGATTGCACAAGCATTAGCGAGTGCTGGTGCCACTATCGTATTTAATGACAGAAATGAAAGTGGAGTAGAAAAAGGGCTAGCAAACTATGCGGAAAAAGGCATTAAAGCTTACGGATATGTTTGTGATGTTACGGATGAACCTGGTGTTCAAGAAATGGTGAAAAAAATCGAAGCAGAAGTAGGCGTGATTGATATCTTAGTCAACAATGCTGGAATCATCAAACGAATTCCAATGCATGAAATGGCGGCTGAAGATTTCCGTCAAGTCATCGATGTGGACTTAAATGCGCCATTTATCGTATCAAAAGCCGTTATTCCTTCAATGATTAAAAAAGGTGGCGGTAAAATCATTAACATCTGTTCAATGATGAGTGAATTAGGACGTGAAACCGTTTCAGCTTATGCAGCGGCTAAAGGCGGATTGAAGATGTTAACACGTAACATCGCATCAGAATATGGATGCTACAATATTCAATGTAATGGAATTGGGCCTGGTTATATTGCGACACCGCAAACAGCTCCTCTTCGTGAAATTCAACCGGATGGAGAAAGACATCCATTTGATAAATTTATTATCGCAAAAACACCAGCAGAAAGATGGGGAGAAGCAGAAGACTTGAAAGGTCCGGCCATCTTCCTTGCAAGTAGTGCAAGTGACTTTGTAAATGGTCATATCCTTTATGTGGATGGTGGTATTTTAGCGTACATCGGTAAACAACCTTAATCCTAAACGCCCCTTCCCGTAGAAGGGGTGTTTATTCTGTTTACTTGAGGAAATTATTTTGATATGATGGCTTTAAAATAAAAGGACGGAAGTGTTTGTGCATGCTACCAAAGTATGAAATTATAAAACAAAACATTTTAAAAGAGATTGACGAAGGCAAATTTAAACCCGGATCTAAAATTTATTCTGAAGGTGATTTAAAAAAAATCTATCAGGTTAGTAATACAACAGTCGTTAAAGCATTAAATGATTTAGTGGCAGAAGGCTACTTGATTCGAAGACAAGGAGAAGGGACCTTCGTTCGTAAAAACATGTTGCATCGAAAAGTTAGTTTTAGTGAAAAACTAACAAAGAAATTCAATCCACAAAAGAATTCGGAACGAGTAGAGACTTCGATACAAATCTGTGAAGATAAACGCGTTTTAAGTCAATTTGAAGGGAAAGGTCCTTTATATGAAATCGTTCAAAGAGCGATGATTGATGATAGTTTATGGAAAATTCAAAAGCGTTTTGTTCAAACAACCTTATTAAGTGAAGAGGCGGTTCGTCATATTTCAGATGGTGGAAGTGTTTCTAAAGAGTTGGGTATTGAAAACAACTTAGTGAATATGCCTATGAGTATGACGATTGAATTTAAGACATTGGATATCCCTGAAACAGACGAGCTCCAAACCAATTCGGTAGTGATTGTAAAGAAAACAATCTTTAACAATACAACCAAAGAAGTGATTGAATACTCAGAAAGCTTTATCCATCCTGATTTTTATGAAGTTAATTTGATTGCTGAATAAAATAAGAATCCTCCTAATGTGGGGGATTCTTATTTTTTTTAATTTTTATTAAATAAACCGTTTACAAATTCTAAAAGGAGTGGTAGAATTCATTTATAGGGTTAACACGTTAAGTTAAAAACGGAAGGATGGTCATGATGAAAAAAGTTTGGTCGAGCTGTTTAGTTTTAGCTTTTGCTTTGGTTTCGTCTCTGGGTGTCTCTCAGGGGAATCCTGTATATGCTGAGGATCATAAGGAAACTCAGACAGAACAAACAGTCAATCTTGTGAAGAATGGAACGTTTGATGCGACCCTCGATACAGGGGAGAAATGGACTGGTAAATCGGCAGTTGATTGGAATACTCCTTGGATTGCTAAAGGGGAGAAAGGAAAGTATAAAATTCAAATTACAGATGAATCGAACCTTTTAATGGAAGCTGAATCTGAAATGAGAGCGGTAGTAGGACAAGATATTCCAGTTGAACCGAATCAAAAGTATACTTTTTCAGTGAGAATCAAAACGGAAAAATTAGACTCTAAAATTGGGGCTAGAGTTCGCATTATGTCTTATGACAGTAATAACAAACAGCTTTCACCACTTTGGTATAGCAAGAGCTTAGTCGGAGATAATGATTGGACGACAATTACGCAGGAGTTTGTTGCAGGAAGTGAAGCGACAAAAATCCGAGTGGAGTTATTCTTTGAAACAGGAAAAGGGAAAGTTCAATTCGATGATGTGAGCTTAACCAAAAAAGAAGAGAAGAAAGAGACTCAACCGCAACAGACAAAAGAGATTACTTTTGATGAATCTGTAACGCTAACGACTGATAAACGATGGATACTCGATTCAAAATATACGTATAAGATTAAGGATACTTCTGTTGCTACCATTGAAAACGGAGCAATTGTTCCTAAAAAGGCTGGAAGTACTGAATTAGTTGTAAGCGCTCCAGACAGCAAAGATAAAGTAGTTCCACTGAAAGTGCTTGAACCAAATGCAACCTATGAGAACTTGTTAAAAAAATGGGATGCCATGATTTCAGGGAATGACTTTTACTCTACAGAGAGTAGTTATATGAAAGAAATCTTTAGCGTTAATGAAAAAGAAGTAGAAGGATATCTATCTAGTTTCTTAGCAAATGATGAAAAGAAAATTTGGGATGCAGTTGGGGATTATTCTAAATCAGCCAATTTAACGAAGACGTATAGACGCGTGGAACAAATTGCGAAGTCGGTTACGAATAAAAACTCAAAATACTATAACGACGACAAAGTTATTCAAGTGGTCAAACATAGCATGAAATTAATGTATGACCATTACTACAATGAAAATACTGAGTCTAAAGGAAATTGGTGGGATTATGAAATTGGAGTTCCTCGTGCCATCAATAATATCCTAACGATTATGAATCGTTATTTCAGTAAAGAAGAAATTGCGAAATACTTAAAACCAGTGAGCAAGATGGTTCCAGACCCATCTAAAATCATGGTCAGCCAAAACCGTGGTAAAACAGCTGTAGGTGGGAACCTTTCAGATTTAGGGAAAGTTAAAATCATTGAAGCGCTCCTTCTTGAAGATGACGCGAAATTAGAACGCTCAATTCAAGCCGTAAGTAATGTATTAGCATTAGTTTCTGAGGGCGAAGGTTTCCACTACGATGGTTCTTATGTAGATCATACAAATATTGCTTATACAGGGGCATACGGCAATGTATTAATTGATGGATTTTCTCAATTACTCCCCGTTATTCAAGCAAGTCCTTATAAGATTAGTCAAGATAAATTAAACGTTCTTTATCACTGGATTCATCAAGGATTCTTACCTTTGATTTATAAGGGTGGATTGATGGATATGACAAGAGGTCGCTCACTCAGCAGGAAAGTACAAAATGATCACTATGCTGCAGTGGAAGTTCTAAGAGGTATTTTAAGAATTGCAGAAGCAAGTGATCAACAAGAAAAAGCGAAACTTCAAGGGTTAGTAAAAGACATCGTTTCTTCCGATAATTTCTACGATACCTTTAAATCGTTGAAGTCTTTCTATGATGTTCATCTCTTTGAAAGTCTAATGTCTAATCAGATGGTAGAGGCGACTCCAAGAGATACGTATCTCAAACTCTATCAAGCGATGGACAAAGTGGCTTACTACAATAAAGAACGTGAATTTGCTTTCGGAATTAGCATGTACTCGAACAAGATTCAAAACTACGAATTCATGAATAAAGAAAATGCAAAAGGTTGGTATACAAGTGATGGTGCCTCTTATCTATACAATGATGATTTAAGTCATTATAGTGACGATTATTGGGCAACAGTCGATTCATACAAACTAGCTGGGATTACTGAAACGAATGAGGCTAGGGTAAAAGGCTCTGGAATGACCACAATGGATCATTCATTCGTTGGAAGTACAGCTCTAGGAAATAAATACGGAACGGTTGCGATGGATTTCCAAAACTGGAACAAGACACTCACTGCTAAAAAATCTTGGTTCATTTTAGGAGATCGAATCGTATTCCTTGGTTCAGATATTAAGAATAGTACGGACAATGAAGCATATACAGTAGTCGATAATCGTAAAGTTCAAAGAGAATCAAGAAATCGCAGTGCTTCGAAGAATGATTATAGTGTGGTTGCAGACGGAAAAGAAGTTCCTGTTTCAGACGCTGATACCAAAATGCAAGTGAAAGATTTACTCTTAAAATCTCAAAATACGCAAATGAATATTGGATATAAATTCTTAGAACCAACTACTGTTAATGTGAAAAAAGAAAACCGTAAAGGAACTTGGAAGGATATTAATGAAGGACAAAGTGATGAAGAAGTAGAAAATAGCTTTATTTCAATTGTTCAACCACATGACGCTACGAATAATAAATATGCGTATGTCCTCTATCCAAATCGTTCAGCTAAAGAATTTGAAGAGGAAAAGAACAAAGACGACATCCAGGTTGTAGAAAATTCTGAAAAAACGCAAGCAGTCTTTGATAAGACGAATCAAATTTACGGAGTCGTTAAATATGATGACACTGAGTTGACATTAGAAGATGGCCTCGTATTGAAAGAAAAAGGAATTTATACCATTAAGAAAGAGGGCAATAAACTAGATATTGCCTTCTTAAATCCAGAAGATCCTTCAGCAGGCCTACCTGCACTAAGTACAGACAAATACGAATTACAAAACTCAACAGAACCTACTGTTGAAAACAAGATTAGATATTACACGTATTTAGTGAAAAAACAAACAGAAGAAACTACTCAGGAACAAACACAAGAGCAAACACAACAAAGTTCAAGTGAATCAACTACTGAAATTAGAAACACAGAAGATTCAAAAGACTCCAATACAACAAAAGAAGAGACTTTACCTGCCACAGGGGCTAAGAATTTTGAAGTGTATACGTTACTTGGAATTTTATTATTAACAATTTCACTTATTTTTTCAAAAAAACGTTTACAAAAATAAAAAAATAGGGTACAATGAACTTAACGAGTTAACGTGTTAAGTTGCCTTATAGAGAGGTGCAAGAATGATTGATAAAAATATCGAACCTTTGAAAGCGTATCAATCGAATGAGTCGGAGGTCTTAACTCCAGCTTTAGTAGATGAAGCGATCAAAGTTTGTTTAAAAAAAATTGATAGTAACTTAGAGCAGTTGGGGGAACAATACCCAACGCCAGCAACATTCGATAATGACTATAAAGCGATGGAAAATATCGAATGGACCAATGGTTTTTGGACAGGAATGTTGTGGCTTGCTTATGAATTTACTGGGGAAGAAAAATATAAAGTAGCTGCTGAGAAGAATGTGGAGTCCTTCATTGATCGAATTGAACGATTAATCGAAGTTAATCACCACGACTTAGGCTTCCTATATACGCCTTCTTGTGTCAGCGCTTATAAGCTTACAGGAAATGAGAAAGCAAAAGAAGCGGCCATTAAAGCTGCAGACCAACTCGCTTCAAGATATCAAGAAAAAGGAAACTTCATTCAAGCTTGGGGAGAATTAGGAGCACGTGATAACTACCGCTTAATCGTGGATTGCTTATTAAATATTCCTCTTCTATTCTGGGCAAGTAATGAAACTGGAGATAGCCACTATCAAGAAATGGCCAAAGCTCACTTCAAGACAACCTTGAAAAACGCTATTCGTCAAGATGCTTCAGCTTTCCATACTTTCTACTTTGATCCAGAAACTGGAGAGCCTGCATACGGAAAAACAAGACAAGGGTATTCAGATGACTCTGCATGGGCAAGAGGGCAGGCATGGTTAATATATGGAATTGCACTTTGCAATGCGTATGCTCCAGCAGAAACTAATGTTGAATATTTCCAAGCGGTAACAAACTACTTCTTAAACCGTGTACCAGAAGATTTTGTATGTTATTGGGACTTAATCTTTGATGATACTTCAGGTCAACCAAGAGATACTTCTGCAGCTGCCATTGCAGTTTGCGGTATCCAACAAATGGCTAAAGAGCTTCCAAATAATGAAACGGTAAAAGAGTATGAAAAATGGGCAGACAGAATTCTATATAACTTAATCACCAAATATACGGATAAGAAAGGATCTACTATCGTTGCCTTATTAAATGAAGGAGTATATTCATGGCATTCAGGGAAGGGGGTTAACGAAGGAAATATTTGGGGTGATTACTTCTATCTAGAAGCGCTTATGCGTAAAAAGAAAGACTGGGAAATGTACTGGTAAAAAAGAAAAGAAAGGAATGAAAACATGGAAAACAAACCAAACATTCAAATGGTCAGAATTGACGAAAGACTTATCCATGGTCAAGGACAATTATGGATTAAGAGTTTAGGAGTTAACTTAGCCATTTGTGCAAATGATGCAGTGTCAACGGATGAATTACAACAAACATTAATGACAACTGTATTGCCAAAAGAAGTGAATGTACGTTTTTGGACAATCCAAAGAACTGCTGAAATTATTTGGAAAGCTGCCCCACACCAAACAATTTTTGTAGTTGTTTCAAGTCCTGCGGATGCACTTCGCTTATGTGAACTAGGATTTCCTATGGAAAATGTGAATGTAGGTAACATTCATGCAGCTCCTGGAAAGGATAAAGTGTCACAATTCATTTATCTAGGAGAAGAAGATAAACAAGCACTTCGAACAATGAAAGAAAAATACAATGTTCAATTCAATACAAAAACTTCTCCGGTTACAAATGACGGAGCACAAACTTTAGAAAAATTATTAGAAATGATTAGTTGAAAAGAGGGAGAACAATGGAAATTTCATTAATTCAAGGTATTTTGATTGGTCTAGTAACAGCATTCTGTTATTCAGGGATGTTACTAGGAATTTATACAAACAGAGCAATTGTTATGGCGTTTTTTGTAGGGTTAATTTTAGGAGATATTCCTACAGCATTAACATTCGGAGCTTTAGCTGAATTAGCTTATATGGGATTCGGAGTAGGTGCTGGTGGTACTGTTCCACCTAACCCAGTAGGACCTGGTATCGTAGGTACGATCATGGTAATTACATTAAAAGATCAAGGGATTACACCTGAAAATGCATTAGCACTTTCATTCCCATTTGCGGTATTATTCCAATTCGTAACAACATTCTTATACACATTCTTCGCTGGTAATCCAAAAATGGCTGAAAAAGCGATTGAAAATGGTCACTTTGGTAAGTTTAAACTAATCGCACACTCAACTTATATCGGTTTAGCTGTTGCTGGTTTCATTATTGGTATCTTATCTGCACTAAGCCGTCCAGCATTAGAAGCATTTGTTAATGCTTTACCAAAATGGTTGATTAGTGGTTTCGGTGTAGCTGGGGGATTAATTCCTGCAATCGGGTTTGCAATGATTTTATCTGTAATGTTGAAGAAAGAATTAACTCCATACGTAATCCTAGGTTATATCTGCGTGGCTTACTTAGAATTACCAACAATGGCTGTAGCATTAGTTGGTTCAGTATTTGCATTAATTGCTTACTACCAAAATTCTAATAAACAAGAAGTAGTTGTGGGAACAGTTCAAACTAGCGAAGTGGAGGATTTTAGCAATGGAATCTAAACAAAATAAATTAACGAAACGTGATTATTTTAGAACATCATTAAGATCATACATCTTACAAAATGCATTCAACTATAATACTTATCAAGGGGTCAGCTACTTAAACGTTATCTTACCTGGCTTAAAGAAGATTTATAAAGATGATCCAGAAAAATTAAAAGAAACTGCTAAAGCAAACTTGGAGTTCTATAACACAAGTCCACATTTAGTACCGTTTATTTCTAACTTGCAATTAGCGATGTACGAAGATGGTCAAAGTATTGATTCTGTACGTAGTATTAAAATGGCTCTTATGGGTCCTTTAGCAGGGATTGGAGATTCTATCGCACAATTCGGTTTAGCGCCATTGTTCTCTACAATCTTTGCAGGTTTAGCTCTTGATGGTTTAGGATTTGCTCCAATGGGATATTGGTTAGCAATGTTATTGAGTATGTTTGCAATCAAAGTATTCATGGGCTATCTTGGATACCGTTTAGGAACAAACGCTATTAAAACTTTAAGTAGCCAAATTAGTAAAATTTCTGAAGCAGCCAATATTGTAGGGGTAACAGTTATCTCTGCATTAGCAGCCTCATTTGTAAAAGCTAAAATTGCCATTCAATATGCCACAACTGTAAGTTCTGGTGAAGAGCAAATTGTTTCTATTCAAAAAATCTTAGATAAAATGATGCCAAGATTATTACCAGTATTAATTACAGTGTTGGTATTCTATCTATTGAAGAAGAAAAAATGGAACACTTATCAATTATTAATCCTATTATTCGCAATTGGTATCTTAGCTTCAGTTCTTGGAATTTTAGCATAAGGTGATGGGATGTTTACGAATCTAGAAACATATCAATCTAGATTCTGGTTAAAAGAAGAAAGTCTAAAAAAAATAGGGAAAAGTTCAAGTGGGTTTCTGCTTGAACTTTTTTCTAGAGTAGATGCTTTAGTTGACCAGGATTTAGTCTACTATGATCATCAAATGGATATGGAAACGTGTTTTGAGAAATATTCATTTCATGAGTTTAAATGGCACCAAACGCCAAACGGAGATATGGAATGGGTGTTCATGTTAAACCGACAAGGATATCTTGTTGATTTAGCGGTAGCATCCTATCTAACAAAAGATGAAAAGTACTTGAAAAAGTGGAAGGAAATCGTTTTTGATTTTATTTTGGAAAATGAAGAAGAGATTTCTCACCCGGAAGCTTCATGGAGAGTTTTGGATGCTGGCATTCGTTTGATGAATTGGGTGAAAAGTTTAACCTATCTTCCTCTATCAGAGTTTAGTGAAGTAGAAAGAAAGCAAATTCAGGAAGCGATGATCTTGCATGCCAATTATATTTGTACTCATTTACAAGAAAAGCATCTTCTAAGTAATTGGGGAGTGCTTGCAGTCAGTGGTGTTCTTTCTTTCGTATATTTCTCAAATGAACAACCTGATCTGTATTTGTGGGCAAAAGAAACGCTTCTAAATCAAGCATCTCTTCAGTTTACAAAGAAGGGACTTCATTGGGAACAAAGTCCACTGTATCATCATCAAGTCTTAATGTGTTTTGCATATTTATATCAGATTGCTTGTTATATGGGATATGAGGATCAACACCTTTGGAAGAACGTTTTGATAGAACCCATTCGTGCGAGTTATTATTTATCGAATTCTAATCATATGCTTTTAGCGTTAAATGACAGTGATACGGTTGATTTTTCTTGGGTTCATTCCTATTATCATTTGTTGGGGTTTGAGAGTGAATGTCCAGAGTATACAATGGGGGTTTTATATTCAGGGAGAGCGTTTGATAAAAAACATAAAGTGAATTTCGACGAATGGTTTTATGATGAAGTAGGCGGATTAGCGGTTGTAAAAGGTTCAGATATATACTTCAGTTTGTTTTGTGGCCTTCATGGAAGTTCTCATGCTCATGCATCCCACGGAGCAATCAGTCTAGAAATGGATGAAGTCCATTTTGTAACGCATCCAGGACGGTATACTTATACGGAATGTGAAAATCGAGTTCGCTTTAAATCTGAAAGAATGCATAATACGGTCCTCGTAAAAGGGGGGCATTATCCTTCTATCGAAAGCTCATGGGGATATTATTGGATAGCCAAACCTTTATCAATGCAAATGAAAAAGGAAGGCGATCTCTATTATTTTGAAGCACAATGGAGTATTCCGATGAAAGATAATGAAACTTCCAATAGAGCTTTTATTAGTCGAAAAATGATTTTGGATACGCAAGCTAAACTTTCATTGGTGATTGATGAAGAAGAAAGTGGACATGCTTTAGCCCAAAACTTTATCATCCCAACAAAATATTCGAATAAAGTTTACTCTAGATTTTGGACGAATGGAGAGATGGTTACAGAGGCTATCCAATATTCTAAACGATACAATTCGTTGGATGAAGGCATTCAATTAAAAATCAGAAATAAAAAAGATCCCATTTTTTTATGAGACCTTTTTTGCTCCCCTGCCAAGGAACACAATTTTACATTATTTTTTATATATTGTCAACCATTCAAAAAAATTTTTTAGTTTTTCACAACTTTATATTTCACTTTAACTCTTTTTCCAAAAAATGCCATTCCAATATGTACAATTTCTTTTACTCCACATTCCTTTAATAAAACAGGATATTTTTTATTTTCAATTTGACTCAATGCTTCTTCTGCTCTTTCTTCAAGCTCTTCTTCAGTTTTAGCCACTTTAAATTCAAATATATATCCAACATCTCTTTTATTTATCGGATTTAAAGCTAAATCATTTCTTCCATAGCCAGTTTCATTATTTGATAAAACTGTGTACTCATTATCAAGATACAACATCATTCCTAAAATAAAAGTATGATACGGTTTTTCTATTTTAGAAGTGTCATGATAACTCATTGACACTAAAAATATTTCATTTAAAAGTTTTTCAAATCTGTCAAACTCAAAATTTTTAAACGCTTTTATCATTTCTCTGAATATGCT
>NZ_CALHIF010000073.1 GCF_938030755.1 uncultured Granulicatella sp.
ATCCTAACCTAACCCTTGTGATTGTGACACATCATTTTTTTGAAGAACATCGTGATTTATTTGATGAAGTGATTTACTTAGGGAAGGAGAAATCATTATGAAGCAGAAGTTACTACAACATCCATCCAAAGTAATGATTCTTCTCGTATTAGTAATCATCAAGAGCCTTTTAACCGTGGCGAACATTGCGATTATTGCATTTGCCATTGACGGGTTAGTTGCCTTGAATGCTTGGCAATTTGTAGGTGCGTTGGCAATCCGGTTTGCAATGCAAGGAATATTCTCGTATTCAGATTTCTTATTTTCCGTTCAACAAGAAAAATTCATTCAATTAGTCAATACGGAATTAAGGAAAGAAATTGCAGAAAAACTTCGTAAGGCGAATTATATGGAAATCACCAAACGTGAATTTCCAGAGTATGTATCTTGGATGACAAACGATATGGAGAGAATCTCGTCATTGGGAATTCCGATGTTTTTCACGATAACAGAAAGTATACTAACGGTGCTGTTATCAATAGGAGTTATCCTTACTTATCACTGGTCTATCCTATTATTCCTTGTGGTATTAATTAGCGGACTTCTTTTGATTCCAAAATTATTCGAACCACATACGAAGAAAGTACTGGAAAGTTATTCTGCAACACAAGAAAAATTTTCTTCGAATGTACAAAATTTACTAGAGGGATATTCCGTATTCTATGCATTAAATAAAATGGATACTTTTAAAAATCGCGTCCAATTTGAATCGGGCGCTGTTAAAGATTCTGTGGTTCGTTTGATTCGCGCATTCATGCTCTCTGGAATTGCTTCAGGAGCTGTGAATAGTTTAGGGCAATCATTGAGTGCTATTTTAGTCGGATATCTTATAGTTAATGGAATTGTATCGATTGGGGTTATGGGAAGTATCGGTTCATTTACAGGAGTCCTTTTCGGAAAAGTCAGCCTAATCGCGCAAAATCTAGTACAGTATAAGTCTGTTCAAGTGTATTTTGATAAATACGAATCCATTTTCCCTGATGAAATGCTACAAGAAGAACTGGAACTGAAGGACTCTCTAGAATTGAGTTCTGTAGAAGTAGCGGTCAACGGAAATAAAATTGTGAAACCAATTTCCTTTACGATTGAGAAAGGAAAGAAATATGCTTTAGTCGGGGATAGTGGAAGCGGAAAATCCACATTATTACATTTCCTTGCAGGAGAAAACAATGAGTATTCTGGGGAAGTCTTCTTAGATGGAAAAGAACTAACGAAGGAACAAGTAGTTCAATTGCGTAGTGTTGTTCACTACAATCCGCAAAAGAATCATTTGTTTAACGCAACCGTTAGAGAGAACATTACATTGTGGGATAACACCAAAGAAATCTCACTCCCAGATGAGCTCGGCATTCAGCAATTTTGCCAATTAGATGATGGGGTTACCGAGCAGGGTAGTCAATTATCTGGCGGCCAAAGACAGAGAATTTCTATAGCGCGAGCATTAACGCAACCGCATAAAATCCTTCTGTTTGATGAAAGCACAGCGAGCTTAGATATGGAGAGCGCTGCTCGTATTGAGAAAATGATTTTGTCAAATCCAGAACTAACCGTTATAATGGTGACACATCATTTTATCGAAGAGAATAGAAATCTTTTTGATCATGTGATTCAATTGGAGAACTAACTGTAAAGGAGTATCTAAATGAAAACCATGAAAGAACGCATGCTCACAGGAGACTTATATATTCCGTCTCTC
>NZ_CALHIF010000074.1 GCF_938030755.1 uncultured Granulicatella sp.
TAAGAGCTTCACCTTTTTCGGCGTTCACGCGTGTCGCAAGAATAGCTGTTTTATGCTCATTCATTGCCGTGATGATGCCAATTAATTGCTCAATGTTTTTTCCTTCACCATAGATGATTTCTGGGAATCCATTGCGCTTTTGGCGTGAAAGATCAATGGCCGCGTAACCAATATCTTCAATCCCTTTTAGAAGGGTGGACGCTTCTTCAACGGAGAGGCGTCCATCTTTAACTTGTTGTAGGATTTCTTCTTGCTTCATATTATTTATCTTCGACGATGACAGATAATCCATCGCGGATAACTGTTACTTTTGCGTCTGCTCCTTGAAGTTCGAAGGCACGTGCAAGAGCTTCGTCAAATGTTTTCGCTAATTCCATATGCATGTTTGTGATAAGACTTGGTTCAACTAAGTCAGATACAAAGATTACATGGTGATGCACTAGAATACGCGCTAAGATTTGTGAAGTCCATTGATCTGGAACTGTTTCAAGTCTTGGAGTGTTAATGGCTTGTTCTAAGAAGTCTTTAGGATCTTTAACGTCTGCTAAGTTACGGTAGAAACCTTCACCACCGTGACCATCTTGACATCCAGCAACCATGATAATCACGCCGCCTTCTTTGTTTGTTGCTTCAGCAGCAGTCATTCCTTTAACAGCTTGATAGATGTTTTGGTCTAATGGGAAACCACCATTTGTTGAAACGGCGATATCGCAAGGAATTTTAGTTACATGAGCTAATTCACGAACGAATTCGCAACCTACTTTGTGGGCTTCAACCATGTCTCCGGCAAATGAACCGATGATATGTTTTTCACCATCTAATACAACGTTTACGATGAAGGCTAAGTTTGCAGTACGTGCTGCGTATAACATATCTTCGTGGATTGGGTTGTGGTCTAAGTTACCAGTACGAGATTTTTCTGAATCGATAAAGTCACCACTGTGGTTTGCCATAATTGTTTTATAGGAAGCAACCCCAGGAAGAACTGATTTACGTCCGCCAGAGAATCCAGCGAAGAAGTGGCTTTCGATAAATCCTTCAGCGATTAATAAGTCTGCTTCAGCAGCGATACGGTTGATGATGCAGTCACCACCTGAAGGTAATTGACCGATTTTAACCATGTCTTCGTCGTTTGTAGAAATGTGCATTACGATTTCTTCGTTTTCCACGATTTCTTGACCGTATTTGTTAATTAACTCTTCGCGAGTTGAAGGACGGTGGAAACCAGTCGCAACTAAAATACGGATACGAGCGTCTGGGTTTACACTACGGATACGACGTAAAATGATTGGTGTAATGATATGTGAAGGAACTGGACGAGTATGGTCAGAACTGATTAATACGATATCTTTTTTACCTTTTGCTAATTCTTCTAAAGTTTGGCTACCAATTGGATTATCCATTGATTTTTCCACTGTTTCTTGTTCAGAAAGTGGGTTGTGATAGTTTTCCGCTTTCGATTCAAGTAATCCAGCAAAGTTTTTGTCAGGAATTACAGCAGTAATTGTCTTTTTGTCGTAAGGTAGTTTAATTTCAACCATGATAACATCTCCTTTAATTTGTTTGACGATTATAAGTATACTCAAATAACTCATAGCAGAAGTCTCAAAGGTTAGTAACATTTGTTAACGTATATTTTCGTGGTAAGATGATAATAGTGTGTATAGGAAATTGTCTTAGAGGAGTGTTCAATTTGAACAGTGAAAAATATTTGATCGATTTTTTAGAAAAAGAAAATACCCCTATTATAAAGAAGAAAAAACACATGTATCTGGCATACCGTGGATTGGAACAGGCCTATACTTATGTACTGATTGATGGAGTAGTGAAGACTAGTATCATTATGAAAGATGGCCGAGAGTTCAATTTAGAGTACGTTACGCCCGTGGATATCGTTTCGCTTGTTCGTGATGAGGTTTCTAATTATACATCAGCACCTTTTAACGTACGCATTGAGAGCGATGAGGCAACTTTCTACCGTATTCCACGAATTAAGTTCTGGGAATACGTAAGAGATGATAAACACTTACAAGATTATATTCGGGAATATTACCGAAATAAATTGTCTGAAACAATTGAATCATTGCAATATATGACGATGAATGGGAAGAAAGGGGCGGTCTGTTCCTTCCTATATAAATTGATGAATCAATTTGGCGTGGAAGTAGAGGATGGAATTCTCATCGATTTTAACGTTACAAATGAAGATATTGCTGGCTTTTGTGGAATCTCTACTCGTAATAGCGTAAACCGCATTATTCATGATTTAAAAGAAGAAGGTGTCGTAGCGATTCATAATCAGAAATTATTAATTTTAGATACAGCCTATTTAGAGGAATTTACAGGCCGAGAGAACTTTTAAATTAGAAAGAAGTGGAAGGCTAGTGATTATTTCTACCCAAGAAGTGTTAGAGTTCTGGTTTAAAGAATGTGGCCCCTCAGATTGGTTTAAAAAATGGGAGGAGTTTGACGAAAAAATTCTAACGAGATTTCTTCCAGCTCATGAGGCTATCGTTTCAGGAGAAATAGTTCACTGACGCAAGGCTCCACATCGTTTAGCCAAAATAATTGGTCTGGATCAATTCTCAAGAAATAGGTTTCGTAAGAATACAAAAGTACTTGCTGAGGACTCTTTAGTGCTAGTGTTTGCACAGGAAGCTTTACCTTATTGTAAAGAATTTACGGTGGAAGAGTGAGGATTTCTTGTGATGCCTTTCATACATTCGAGTCCTTGTGGATTAATAATTGGGCGGCTAAATAGTTTGATGAATCCGGGTTTGAGCGAAGAAAAAATATGAATCGTCACATCGTGTGATTATTGAACAATTTAGTAGATATCCCCATCGAAATCAAATTCTAGGAAGAAAATCGACGTTAGAAGAAGAACAATTTTTGGAAAAACATAAAGGATTTTAAAGAAAACACAAAAAGAAAAGAGCTCATTTCTTTTTGTGTTTTTTCATGTTAAAAGATGGAAGGGTATCCATTGTTGGTATGGATACATTACTATTTTCTTCTCGAACAGCAAGCGAATATGAGATTAAAAAAAACTGCAATTTTGTAATAAAAGATTAATCAGATTACCATTGTTTTTCCTTTATTTTTTCGGTAACATGAGTAAGCAGATTTGAGAGATTTAGGAGATATAAAAACATGAAAGGTCCTCGTAAATGGATGAAAAAATTCGTGTGTGCCCTTAGCGTTTTTGCTATGAGTGCTGCGAGTTTTACTCCCGTTATTTATGCGCAAGATGCCGCAAAAGAAAAAGAAGAAGCAGCTGCGATTCAAGATGTACAAAGCTACATTGCAATCGAGCAAACGAGCGGAAAAATTTTGATGCAAAAAAATCAAGATGAAGTTCGTGGAATTGCTTCAATGAGTAAAATGATTTCACAATATTTAATTTTAGAAGCGATAAAAAAAGGAGAAATCACTTGGGAAACAAAAATCCCAATTAGTGCCAGAGCAAATCAATTAAGTGCCAATTATAATTTATCCAATGTGCCACTGTGGCCAAATGAAAAATATACAATCAAAGAACTCTTTGATGCGATCTCAATCTATTCAGCCAACGCAGCCACTCTTGCAATTGCAGAATATATTGGTGGTTCCGAAGCAAATTGGATTGAACGTATGAAAGCAAAATTAAACGAGTGGGGCATTAAGGATGCGACCATTATTAATGTAACAGGATTACCGAATAAATATGGCGGCAATGAGAAAAATCCAACTTTTGGAGATGAAGATGAAAATAGTATGTCCGCTCGTTCTGTTGCAATTATTGCTAAAAATTTAGTGAATGATTTCCCTGAGATTTTGAAGGTGTCGTCGATTCCAACTCAAACTTTCCGTCCAAATGGATCGGGAACCACTAAAATGGATAACTTCAATTACTTACTGCCCGGGCTCTTATTTGAGTATGAAGGGGTAACAGGATTGAAGACTGGAACGAGTGAATCCGGAGGGGCTTCAATTACGACAACGGCAACAAGAAATGGATTTTCTGTAATCGTGGTGAGCATGGGTTCTAAAGAGCCACTAAACCGATTTAAAGTCACAAGACATCTTTTGGATGAACTGTTTAAAAAGTACGAAGGACTTATTGTTGGTTCTCCAGGGAAATCCGTGCAAAATTTAGCGCCAATTCCTCTAGAAGGTGGAACGGAAGAAACGTTGAGTGTTGACTATGGAAAACCTTTTGTTGCAGCCGTTCCAAAAGGGACATCCTTTAGCCAAATTAAAATAGGCTTTGTTCCTTTAGATGAGTTGAAAACAGAAGATGGGAAAGTAAAAGCACCTATTCAAGCAGGGCAAACAGTTGGAACATTGACCTTTGAAATGCCAGGCGAAAATTTAGGATACGTAGATGGCAAGGACCACGGAACGGTAGAAGCATTAGCCGCTTACGATGTGGAGCAATCGAATGTTGTCACAGAAAGTGTTCGTGGGGCAAAAGGTTTTATTGGACAAGTTATTCAAAAAGTTCAAAACTTCTTTGGAAATGTATGGAGTGAAATTCAAAACTTATTTACGCCAACAGCCTCTAAATAAAAATACAGTAAAAGGCTTGCACTTTTTGCTTAGGGCGTGTACAATCTTAGACAAATGATACAGTATGAATAGTACCTGCGATCCTTTAGTAGAGAACTAGTGGTTGGTGAAAACTAGTAAAGAGAGACCAGCGAATCCACATACGGTGCGAGAGCGAAAACATTGATTAAGCTATCCGGAGAAAACCGTTATCCCATAAATGAGCGCAATGGAAACATTGAAACCGGGTGGTACCGCGAAGAAAATTACTCTACTTCGTCCCTAAGACTAGAAATAGTCGGGGGCGGAGTATTTTTTTATACAGAAAATGGAGGGAAAACAGATGTTAGATATGAAACGCATTCGTGAGAATTTTGAAGAAGTGGCTACGGCTCTAGAAAACCGTGGAGTAGACCGTGCAACAATCGAAGAGTTACGCAACTTGGATGAAAAACGTCGCGCACTCATCACGAAAACAGAACAATTAAAACAATACCGTAATACAGTAACAGAAGAGATTTCTCTTCTTAAACGAAATAAGGAAGATGCTAGCGCTAAAATCGCTGAAATGAAACAAGTCGGCGAAGACATTAAAGCAACAGATGCAGAGTTAGCCCAAGTAGAAGAAAAGGTCGAATATATCGCATCTCGCTTACCAAATACTGCTGCAGAAGGTGTACCAGTAGGAGCAGATGAAACGGAAAACGTAGAAGTTCGTCGCGAAGGAACTCCTCGCGTATTCGATTTTGAACCAAAACCTCACTGGGAAGTAGCAGAAGCGCTAGATATCTTAGACTTCGAACGCGGAGCTAAAGTATCAGGAAGCCGTTTCTTATACTATAAAGGCCTTGGCGCTCGCCTAGAACGTGCGATTTACAACTATATGCTTGATTTACACGTTGAAAAACATGGCTACACAGAAATGATCACACCATACATGGTCAACGAACAATCAATGTACGGTACAGGTCAATTCCCTAAATTCAAAGAAGATGTGTTCCAATTAACAGACGAACGCAACTTAACATTAATCCCAACAGCAGAAGTCCCATTAACAAACTACTACGCAAACGAAATCTTAGACGAAGCGCAATTACCGATTTATTTCACTGCTCTTAGCCCATCATTCCGTTCTGAAGCGGGTAGTGCGGGTCGTGACACTCGTGGTTTAATTCGTCTTCACCAATTTAATAAGGTAGAAATGGTGAAATTCGCGAAACCAGAAGATTCATTCGATGAATTAGAAAAAATGACAGACAACGCAGAAGATGTACTGCGTGGATTAGGATTACCATTTCGTACGATTGTGTTATGTACAGGAGACATGGGATTCTCAGCAGCGAAAACATACGATGTAGAAGTATGGATTCCAGCGCAAGATACGTACCGTGAAATTAGTTCTTGCTCAAACTGTGTGGACTTCCAAGCGCGTCGTGCGAAAATTCGTTTCCGTCGTGAAGAGAGTGGCAAGATTGAATTAGTGCATACATTGAACGGTTCAGGACTTGCAGTTGGACGTACAGTCGCAGCAATCCTTGAAAACTACCAAAATGAAGACGGTAGTGTGACTATTCCAGAAGTGCTTGTACCATACATGGGTGGCGTTACAAAAATTGGATAAATCATTCGATTTGAAATAGAAAAGAGCCTCTGTGGAAACCCACAGAGGCTCTTGCTTTTGTCAATTATTTGCTGAAGACTAAAGTAATTCCGAGTGCTCGTAAAAATTGATCCATCAATGTATTATACTTTTTATAATCGTCTTGAAAATCTTTCACTAGTTGAACTTCATCAGTAATAATCCCATTCACAGGACTATTCAAATATTTTTGGATGACATCTTCACTATTGATGGTCCAAACATAGACTTCATGTCCTTGTTGCTGCGCGTTTAGAACGAGTAATTCTTGATAAGAAAAGTCTTCTATGACGAAGAAATCCACTTTCGGATTGCCAAATCCTCCGAATTGGAAGGGAATGACATAGCCTGTATTTATTTCTGGAGCTTTTTCTTCTAGTTCTTCCATCACTTTCAAATCAAGGGACATGACTTTGTTAGAAGAATCGATGCCTAACTCTTTATATTTTTGGATAAAGAGGTCTACATAATTTTCAGGTTCTCCCCCATGAGGTTTTAATTCAATGATGAGTGGAATATTCAAATCTTTAGCTTCTCGGTAAAATTCCTCGAAGGTTGGGATATGGCTAGCAAATTCCGATTGATAAATCGGCAATCCCCTCACTTCATCCAAGGTCATATTTTGAACCCGTTTATTCAGACGAGCGAGTCGTTTTAGATTGTAATCATGCATCACCACGAATTGATGATCTTTGGTTAGAAGAATATCCATTTCTACCATGGTAGCTCCCGCCTCTTTTGCAGCCTTAATTCCTTCAAGAGAATTTTCAACCGCCTTTGAAGTATATCCACGATGGCCGATAATTGCTTGGTCAGGCATGGCATCTTTGGCATAGGTTGATAGCGTTGTGGAGGCCGCGTTTCCAATCACAAAAATGAGAGCAACGGCCGTGACGATTTTTCTCTTATGTTTCACTTCAGGAAGGTGTTGGTATAAATGAAGGGAAACTAGTTTTCGCTCGTGAATCACTTTTGTCATGACGATAAATGTAGCCATTTTCGTATAAATGATAATGAACTCTTGAATGAGTTTGGCGATGGTAAGGACACTGCTCAGTAGAAAAACATTATCTCCTTCAGGGTTGATAAGAGACACCAAAGCAACACTCAAAAAAGAAATAGCTACAACAAAGATGAATAAAACAGCCTCGACGACACCAACGATAAAGAGGAGTCTCCACGTATTCCCTTTTGTAATCTTCCAACTTTGTAGAATATTTTTAGTAAAAGGTTGATCTGTCAGGATTTGTAGTGGAATTGCAAAGGAACTTCTAGCGTGAAGATAAAGGAGCAATATAATCAAAATTGTGTAGATTAGGACGCCACTCCCAGTTTTGGTGATTTCTCCCGTTATGAAACTAGGAATATAAATGTTTTTGGAAATAAAGGTTAAATCTCCTAAATTGATAATCGGAAGAAGCGTAATAAAATAGAGTAAAAACGCAATAAAATTTCCGTTTAGGAGTTGCTTTAATTCAATAAAGGCATTTTTAACACTAGTTCGCCAAGAAAAATGTGTTTTACGAATCGTTCCATAGATCATAAAAATCAGAATCGAGAATTCCAAAAACAGAATAAAGGCAAACGCGAGCAAGTATATAAGGATGAAAGGAATCATCCAAGGGTTTAATAAAACATGTTTAAAATTTGAAAAGGTTAAATTCGCTTGACCCGCAAAAAAAAGCATTCCTTTAAAAATAAGCGATAATAATCCAAATCCAAAGACGGAGATAAATAGCTGTAAGAATAAGGAATTGCGTAAATACATCCAACTATGCTTGGTTAAATTGCTGAAGGTAAAGCGAATCGTTTTCCAGACTGGAATCTTGGTTTTCATGGTGCCTCCAATAAATTTCTTTCTATCAACATAGCATGAACAAAAACTTCTATCAAGTTGAATTGTGGAATCTTAATAAGATTGACACTTATTGAACCGATTTAATATA
Organism: uncultured Granulicatella sp.; assembly: GCF_938030755.1. Taxonomy (GTDB): domain Bacteria; phylum Bacillota; class Bacilli; order Lactobacillales; family Aerococcaceae; genus Granulicatella. The sequence goes on from NZ_CALHIF010000074.1 coordinate 8,116, forward strand.
ATAAAACATATTTAAGATTTTTTTAAACTTTAGGAGGACTAAAATGAAAAAGAAGTTATTAACATTTTTATGCTTAATGGCAATGGTTGTATTAGCTGCATGTGGATTTAAAAAAGTAGATGCCGGAGACTACCTTAAAACGGCTTTTAGTGGCCTTGATACAAAAGGACGTATCACCTATCAATTCAATACAGAGGAGTTAATCACCGCTTTCTTAGTAGAAAATCCTAAAGCAGATACCAAAACTGAATCAGAATTAAGAGCGGCTGTTGCTGAAGTTAAAATAACTCCAAGCAAGAGTGAAAATTTATCAAATGACGAAGAAGTTACTTTAACGTTCACAAATACAAAGAATCTAGAAAAATTTGTGACAATTCCTTCTGAGAAAAAAGTGAAAGTAACGGGATTAACGGCTGTTAAGAAATTAAATTCTGAAGAATTAGCAAAATTAGTGACATTAGAAGCAACAGGTTTCAACAAAAAAGGGAAAGCGAAAGTTCGCATAAACGATCCTCGTGTGGCTTCTATGCGTTTTGTAGTTGAAAATGATGGACAGTTAGAAAACGGAAAAGATGCTAAAATTAAAATTGACGGAAACTTCGATAAAGTTTTAGAATCAAATGGCTATATTTTAGAAGGCGATGGAAGCTTCACACTTCCTGTTAAAGGCTTAAAAACAGTTGCTGACAAATTTGAGGATGCAAAAAACAAAGATGAAGTTGTTAAAAAATTAAAAGAAGAAATCAACAAAAAGTACACAGATGCGACCGTTACTTTTGATAAAACTTATTATCGTGGATTATCCAGTGGTGTAGGTGAAAGAGGATATGGCGATGGTTTAATCGAAGGGAACGGAAACCTTGTGATGCTTGTTCGAGTAGAGTATAAATATGCTGGGAAACGTACGCTTGCAATTGGTCTTTCAAACTTAGTAACGAATGCTGAAGGCAATATTGAATTGAAAGATGCTCAGCTAGTGGATAAATATTTTGACGATTTTGCAACTGCTGCTCAAAAATTAGAAGCGATTGGATATACAGAAGTAAAATAAGAGATTTAAGAGAGACTGCCTGATGTAAAGGCGGTCTTTTTTTCTGTAAACAAAAGCACTTTTTCATTCTTATGAAAAATTTTTTATAAATGAATAGAAAATAGTTGCGAGAATTGTCAGAATATTATATACTACTCTCATCTTAGAAATTTAAAGTATGAAAAGAGGGATCTTATGAAATTAAAACAATTCACATTAGGAGCTGTGGTTGCAGCTATTTTAGCAGGTTGTGGAAGTGCAGCAGATAGCAACACAGTAAAAATCGGAGGGAACTTCGAATTAACAGGGAACGTAGCAACTTACGGAACTTCAATGAACAATGCAGCACAATTAGCGGTTGAACAAAAAGGGAAGTTACTTGATAAGGAATTAAAATACGTTTCATATGACAACAAATCAGACAAGACAGAGGTAGCTTCTGTTGCGAAAAAATTAGCATCTGAAAAAGTAGTCGGTGTAGTTGGACCAGCAACAACAGGGGATGCAGCAGTATCAATCCCTGTAAACGAACAAGCTAAAATCCCAACAGTATTCCCAGCAACAACAGGAGACGGTGTAACATTGAAAAATGCAGGAGATGCATCTTCAGTCTATGAATACATCTACCGTGTATGTTTCTCTGACAGCTACCAAGGGGTTGTAGGAGCAAACTTCGTTAACAAGAAATTCGGAAAAGCTAAAGTAGCGATCTTACAAGATACAGGTAATGACTACTCTAAAGGGTTAGCAGATGCCTTTGAAAAAACTTATACTGATAGCAAAATCGGTGGTTCAGTTGTAGCACGTGAATACTATCAATCTAAAGATACAGACTTCCAAGCGGTATTAACAACATTGAAATCTAAAGACTTCGATGTATTATACGTACCTGGTTACTACGAAGAAGTTGGGCTAATCATCAAACAAGCTCGTGAAATGGGAATCACTCAACCGATCGTTGGTGGTGACGGTCTTTCAAGTGATAAGTTAGCAGCATTAGCAGGAAATAGTGCAAACCTTTCAAACGTTTACTACACATCTCACTTCTCAACATTGAGTAAAGATAGTGATGTTCAAGAATTCGTAAAAGCCTATAAAGAAAAATTTGGTGCAAATCCAGATACTTTTGCGGCTTTAAGTTATGATGCTACTCAATTGTTAATGAAAGCTATCGAAAAAGCAGGGTCAACAGATCCTCAAGCAATCACAAAAGCTTTAGCAGAAACAACAGACTTTGACGGTGTTACAGGAACATTCTCAATGGGTGCTGATCACACACCAGTGAAATCAGCGGTTGTAATCGAGTTCCAAAATGGACAAGAAGTAAGTGCTCAAGAGTACTCTGCTGAGTAATTTTAGGATAAGCATATTTTGAAGAGAGGCACGGAGAGTTTCTTCCGCCTCTCTTTTCCGCTAGATAAAGGATAGAAATGAAAGGAGAAAATATATGGAGTTGTTAATTCAACAATTGGTAAACGGGCTCGCAGTCGGAAGTATTTACGCCTTAATTGCGCTTGGATATACCATGGTTTATGGGACGATTAAACTGATTAACTTCGCACACGGAGATGTGTATATGATGGGGGCATTCATTGGCTATTTTGCGGTAATGGTCTTGAAGTTGAATGTATTCCTCGCTTTACTGGTAGCGATGGTTGCTTGTGCCATTTTAGGGGTTGTGATTGAGCGTGTGGCGTATAAGCCGCTTCGTAAATCGACTCGTGTGGCTGCATTAATTACAGCCATTGGGGTTTCATACTTATTAGAAAATGCAATGAGTTATTTCTTTGGAGCGGAGTCTCGTCCGTTTCCTTCAGATTTTGGAACAGAGACATTCACTTTATTCGGAGACGTTTCAGTGAATGGAAAGCAAATCCTGATTTTCGGGATTACAGTTTTATTAATGGCTTTATTACAATTTATCGTTCGTTATATAAAAATGGGGAAAGCGATGCGTGCCGTTGCTGTTGATGAACAAGCAGCTCAACTCATGGGGATTGACGTAGATGGAGTGATTTCATTTACTTTTGCCCTTGGGTCAGCACTTGCTGGGATTGCAGGTGTCCTTGTTGGCGTTTACTATAATACAATTTCTACAACAATGGGGATTACAGTCGGACTAAAAGCCTTCGTTGCAGCTGTACTTGGGGGTATCGGAAGTATTCCTGGAGCGATGGTCGGTGGTTATCTCATCGGTCTATTAGAAACAATGGTAAGCTTCTTCGGGTACTCACCGTACCGTGATGGAGTGGTTTACTTCCTATTATTTATTATTTTAATCGTATTACCAGCTGGATTGTTTGGTAAAAATGTCAGAGAGAAAGTGTAGGTGAAGAAGATGCAAAGATTTCATAAAAAGAATATTCGTTGGACATTGTTCGCGTTGGGAATGTACGCTCTTCTTTTCGTGCTTGTACAAACAGGGGTAATCAACTTCTATTACGAAAGTACCTTCATTAATATCATGATCAATATTATCTATGCGGTTGGATTAAACTTGATTCTAGGGGTTGCTGGACAGTTCTCACTTGGACATGCTGGATTTATCGCCATTGGTTCTTATAGTGGAGCTATTCTTGGGAAAATGATAAACGGTCTGCCAGGACTATTTGCTGGAATGGCGGTTGGTGTTGTTATTTCTATTATCGTGGCATTTCTTGTTGGATTACCAACGCTTCGTTTAAAAGGAGACTACCTTGCGATTGCGACTCTAGGGGTTGCTGAAATCATTCGTGTAGCTGTGACCAATATGAAAATCACAAATGGGGCTGCCGGAATCAGTGGGATTCCTTTAACGAATACATGGACGATTACTTATATTTTCCTAGTGGTAACAACGATTTTAATCTTGAACTACACTTTCAGTAGTGCCGGCCGTGCAACTTATGGGGTGTTACAAGACGAAATCGCAGCGGAATCCATGGGGGTTCAAGTGACGAAGTACAAAATCTTGGCCTTCGTATTAGGAGCAGCCACTGCAAGTATCGGTGGAACGCTTTCTGCGACAACGCTAGGAGCGGTGACACCTGGTGACTTCACGTTCATGAAATCCATCGATGTATTAATCATTGTCGTATTCGGAGGAATCGGAAGTTTCACAGGTTCGTTTGTAGCAGCTGTATTGCTTGGCATTATCAACCTTGTCCTACAACCATTTGGGCAATTACGGATGATCATCTATGCAGTAGCATTAATTTTAATCATGATTTTCCGTCCAGGGGGATTACTTGGGACATGGGAATTCAAACTAGGGAACTTGAAGTTTTCTAAGAAAAAAGAGGCAAAGGAGAGTGGAAAGTAATGTTATTAGAAGTAAATGGACTGACTAAAAACTTTGGTGGACTTTCCGCGGTATCTAATGTTTCTATGAAAGTAAACAAGGGAGAACTTATCGGACTCATCGGGCCAAATGGTGCGGGGAAAACGACATTCTTCAACTTGTTAACAGGGGTGTATGAACCAACAGAAGGAACCGTGAGTTTGGAGGTAGATGGACAGTTGAAAAACTTAAACGGGCTTCCTCCATATAAACGCACCACTCTTGGAATGGCACGTACCTTCCAAAATATTCGTCTCTTTAAGGATTTGACGGTACTAGAAAATGTAATGATTGCGATGCATGCACACTCAAGTGACTCATTATTCTCAACTTTGTTCCGTACGAAAAAATACTATGATACAGAAGCAAAAATGCGCGAAGAAGCGATTGAGTTGCTAAAGATTTTTGAGTTGGATACACTTAAAGAGGAAAAGGCGAAAAACTTAGCTTACGGACAACAACGTGAGCTCGAGATCGTTCGTGCCTTAGCGACAAAACCAAAAATCTTATTCTTGGATGAGCCTGCAGCGGGGATGAACCCTCAAGAGACGGCTCAATTAACAGAACTAATTGCGAAAATTCAAAAAGAATTTGATTTGACAGTGGTGTTAATCGAACATGATATGTCACTTGTGATGAAAATTTGCCAACGCATTTACGTGTTGGAATATGGAAGACTTCTTGCAGAAGGAACTCCAGAAGAAATTAAACAAAATCCTGCGGTTATTAAAGCGTACTTAGGAGGTGAGTAGATGTTAGAAGTTAAAAATTTATCAGTTCATTACGGAATGATTCAAGCGGTTCGTAATGTCGATTTTAAGGTGAATGAAGGCGAAATCGTGTCTCTAATCGGGGCAAACGGTGCCGGAAAGTCAACCATCTTGAAGACTTTATCAGGGCTCATCCATCCTTCAGAAGGCGAAATCGTCTACTTAGGTGAGAATATCGCTTCAACATCTGCGAAGAAAATCGTTGAGAAAGGACTCGTGCAAGTGCCAGAAGGACGTCACGTATTCCCAGGATTAACGGTAAAAGAAAATCTTGAACTAGGGGCTTTTCTACGCAAGGATAAAGAAGAAATTCAAAAAGATATGGAAGCCGTCTTCGAACGTTTCCCAATTTTAAAAGAACGTAAAGACCAAGATGCGCAAACTCTCTCTGGAGGGGAACAACAAATGTTAGCGATGGGTCGTGCTTTAATGAGCCGTCCAAAACTATTATTGTTGGATGAACCTTCAATGGGGTTAGCACCGATTTTTATCCGTGAGATTTTCAAAATTATTCAAGAAATCCAAAAAACAGGGACAACGGTTTTACTCATCGAGCAAAATGCGAAAATGGCCCTATCGATTTCAAATCGTGCATATGTACTGGAAACTGGATCAGTAGTATTAAGTGGTACAGGACAAGAGTTGTTAGAAAGTGATGAAATTCAGAAAGCATATCTAGGAGGGTAATCATGGAAGTTAAAGATTATATGTCAACCAACGTCATTACAGTCACACCTGAAACGACGGTTATGAAAGCTCTAGACTTAATGAAGGAACACGACATTCACCGCTTGCCAGTTGTAGAAGATGGCAAGTTAGTTGGCTTACTAACAGAAGAACTTGTTGCGGGGCATTCACCTTCAATGGCGACAAGCTTATCAATGCATGAGTTGAACTATTTATTGAATAAGACAACTGCAAGCGAAATTATGCAAAAGCAAGTTTTAACCGTGAAGGCTCATACACTATTAGAAGAGGCTGCGTCCCTTATGCGTCAACAAAAAGTCGGCGTCCTACCAGTAGTAGATGCGCGTGGCCACGTGGAAGGGATTATTACCGATAAAGATATTTTTGATGCGTTTATCGAAATTTCTGGATACAACACTCCAGGTTCTCGTTTATTCATTGAAATCAATGAAGATAAACCAGGTCCTCTGGAAGAAATTTCGGATGTGTTGCGTGAAAATAACGTGAACGTTTCGACGATTTCGGTATATCACCGTGATGGGAAAGTGCAAGTGGTGCTTCATGTGGATTCAACGAATCCGGATGAAGTGGCGGATTTTATTGCGCAAAAAGGATATCGCGTGATTTCGGCGTTGAAGAAATAATTGGAACTACGTCCCCCTAGGATAAATCCATAGTATTGATAATAGAGGCACCAGGCCAAGCCTACGTCTTGGCTCCTACCGAGCTTCAAACTGCCACTTAGAAATAAATTTCTTAGTGGCAGTAATTCACATCGGTTGCTTCTCTCTATTATTCATACTATGGAATCCTAGGGGGACTCCGTTTTTTTAACCTATTTTGTTAATCGCGCTTATCACGTAATATTGTTTTGCGGATTCCATACTTCATCTTTGGCAAGAAACGGGACTAGTATTTAAAAGTGATAGAAACAACTGTACCGGACTGGGGAACATTATGAAAAAACTGCATAGAGTTAGACGCAGTAGACAAATGGATTGACCTTCGCCTTTTTAGGCTAGGTCAATCCTATTTGTCTTTGCGGGGGCAAGACAACGAAGAAACAAGTTTCTTCTGTCTTGCTCCCATTTCTATGACTATAAAGTCCAAGGATATTTTTGCGACGCTAACCTTGTTTCTCCCCCGGGAATCAAGCTTTTATGGAGGACAAGTACCGGCTGAGCCTTCGTCGGGCGTTGAGTGGATGCGGGGTACGGTGTATAATGAAAGTGAGATTCTAGGAGGTTATGCGGATGAAATATGATTTTACGACGGAATTTGATCGACATGGAATGGACGCGCTGGCTGTTGATGGGCTGGGGTTGATTCCAGGGAAGTCGCCAGATAGACCGAAGAAAGGTTTCGATGTGATTCCGATGTGGATCGCGGATATGAGTTTTGCGACGGTACCAACGGTTATTGAAGCTATGAAAAAACGGTTGGAACATCCGATTTTCGGGTACTTTATGCCTTCTAAAGAGTACTACGAGAGCATTATCCAGTGGCATGCGCGCCACCATCAAGTGACAGGATTAACGCGTAAGCATATCGGTCATGAAAATGGCGTGCTTGGAGGAGTCGTATCGACTTTAACATCATACGCTGCTCCTGGGAATGCGGTGTTAGTGCATAGTCCAACCTATGTCGGCTTTACGCAGTCGTTAAATGATAATGGTTTGAAGGCCGTGCATAGCCCGCTTGTGAAAGATGAACAGGGCGTTTATCGTATGGACTTTGAGGATATGGAACGAAAAATCAAAGCGCATAAGATTCATGTGGCGATTTTCTGTTCACCGCATAACCCAAGTGGTCGTGTATGGGAGAAAGAAGAAATTGAACGGGCGATGGAGATTTACCGCAAGTACGATATGATTGTCGTGTCGGATGAGATTTGGTCCGATATTATTTTTAAAGGCCATAAGCATATCCCAACACAATCGATTTCAGAAGATGCAAAAAATCGCACAGTAGCCATGTATGCGCCAAGTAAGACGTTTAACTTGGCAGGGCTCGTGGGAAGTTATCATGTGATTTACAATGATGCCTTAAGAGACAGAGTCGAGTCAAAAGGGATGAAGCCGCATTATAACGCAATGAATGTGCTCTCAATGCATGCGTTAATCGGGGCGTATCAAGAAGAAGGGTACGAGTGGCTGGAAGAGTTGCGTGAAGTGATCGAGAAGAATGCTGACTATGCGTGCGACTTTATTCACCGTGAATTGGACGGCATAGAAGTCACAAAACCTGAAGGCACGTACATGCTCTTTATCGACTGTACAGAGTTCTTAAAAAAACACAATCTAACGCTGGAGCAGCTTGAAAAACGCGGCTGGGATGTCGGCGTGGCTTGGCAAGACGGCAAGATGTTCTTTGGCGAAGGCTGTATCCGTATCAACCTCGCTTTGCCGTATGCGCGTCTTGTAGAAGCATTTAACCGTATGAAAAAATATGTATTCGTGGACACTGTGCCACCATTAGACTAGGAGGATTTCCATGGGAAAGAAAGTCATTCAAACAGAACAGGCTCCAAAAGCAATCGGGCCTTACTCACAAGGAGTAGCTTATACAGGAGAAACGATTGTCGTCTCTGGACAATTACCCATCGTTCCTGAAACAGGGGAGTTTGCAGGAAGTGATATTGTGAGCCAAACGCATCAATCATTGAAAAATATCCGTGCGATTTTAGAAAGCGCAGGGGCAGGAATGGATGCGGTCGTATCGGTAACAGTGCTTCTAGCGGACATCAACGATTTTGCACAAATGAATGAAGTGTATGGAGAATATTTTGCTTCTCCTTATCCAGCACGGATGGCATTTCAAGCAGCGGCTTTACCAAAGAATGCCCTAGTGGAAATCCAAGTGACGGCTGTAAAAGGATAATATCTATTAAGAATATAGGTACTTGCGTCATAGGCGTGGGTACCTTTTTATGGGTGTTTTCTTCTAAGAGAAAAAAGGATATGGTAAAATAAATACATACATTAGAAAAGAGGGATTGGAAATTGCAAAACGATACTTTTGAAAAAACAAAATCTTGGGCGCTCATCAGTGGTATTTTAGGAGTTATTTGGGGACTTTTTGTTGGCCTTTCTCCAATTGTGATGGATCCAAAAACTCTTTGGGGGACTATTTTTCTTTTAGTTTATCCACTGGCAGTTGTCAAAGATGGATTCCAAGGGGAGTTGCTTTATCAACAACAAATTCTGTCAATAGCGATAGCAATGATATGGGTAATATTTTTGATTTCGTGGATGAGTTCCATTTATTATCGTAAGGATAAACGTGTACCTGGTTGGGTGTCAAAAATGCTTCTCATTGCAGGAATCCTTGGTGCTGCTTCTACGCTACCTTATACTTTTACGATTTTGCGAAGATGGGATACTTTCGTTGAAAAATTCACCCCAGTAGGTGGATATCCAGTGCTTCTACTAGCGATGGTTTGTCTTTCAGGAATCCTTGGTGGGATTTCAGGGGTGGGATATTTGCTTTCGTTAAAGAAATTTAAATATTCAATTTATAGGTAGCAAAGAGAAAATCATTCTCTGATGACAAGAGAGAAGGAGGAGTTGTATGGATCGAAAAAATTTAGCTCGTTTTTGTGGGATTGTTGGGGTTGGTTCTGGAGTGTTGTTCTGGTTAGCGCCAATTGTCGCTTTAAAACTATCTTTTGTGAACACGGTGGATGTTTCCTCACAGTTCTTTTGGATTTTGTTGATGCTGAATCTAATCGTTATTTACTTTGGAATCAAAGGGTTTCAAACATTTAAAGGAGATTCAAGAATCAAAAACGGAGTGCGGATTTTCTATTTGGTCGCAGGTATTCTGATTTTTATGCCGACGTTGCAACAAATTTTGCCAGCCATTCCTTTTTTCCAAATCATCCTTACAATTCTGTACTGGATAAGTTTCGGAACATTAGAGATTCTTCCTTATTTTGCGGGAGGGGGTCTATTAATCATCTGTGGAGCGTTCTATTTGGCTTCACTGAAAGAATGGAAAGAGTAAGTGGAAAAGGTCTAGAGAGTTTCTCTAGGCTTTTTTATTTTGCATGCTTTATAATAGTTGGGACAATTAGAATTGGAGGCAAGTATGAAAGTTATTGTAATTGGCGGTGGAACGAGTGGATTAATGGCTTCAGTCAGTGCAGCGATGCATGGTGCGGAAGTGGTCTTATTGGAGAAAAATCCAACTTTAGGGAAAAAATTATTGCACACAGGAGGTACACGTTGTAATGTTACCAATCGACGTTCTCCTGAGGAAATCGTGAAACATATTCCGGGGAATGGACGCTTTTTATACAGTGCCTTTTCTCAATTTGATAATCAAGATATTATCCAATTTTTCGAATCGCGTGGAGTTCGTTTGAAGGAAGAAGATCATGGGCGCATGTTTCCTGTGACAGATTCTGCAAAGACGATTTTAGAGACCTTTATTCAAGAAATCAAGAAGCTAGGCGTGCAAGTGCGTACGAATGTCAAAGTGAAGACAATTCGTATGGGCGAGGGAGCCGTTCAAGCGGTGGAGCTTGATAATGGTGAGCAACTACAGGCCGATGCGGTGATTTTGGCGACCGGTGGTAAATCGTATCCGAAGACAGGTTCGACTGGAGATGGGTACGGAATTGCTCGTGTTGCAGGGCATACGATTACGCCTCTCTTTGCGACAGAAGTTCCCTTGACAAGTAGCGAAGAATTTATTCAAAAAGGAGAGCTTCGAGCACTATCCTTACGAAATGTGGCACTCAGTGTTCTCAATGGGAAAGGAAAAGCGATTGTCACTCATCAGATGGATATGATTTTCACCCATTTTGGCATTAGCGGTCCAGCAGTGTTACGCTGTTCAAGCTTTGTGCATCAAGTACAAGAAAAGGAAAATAAGAAAGAAGTTGTGCTGAGTTTAAATGTTTTACCAGACCTCAGCTCGTCAGAACTTGATGCAAAGTTAAAAGGGTTTGTGGAGGAAGCTCCTCTAAAATCAATTAAAAATCACCTAAAAGGACTTCTTCCTGAACGGTATGTAGAGTTTTTACTAGCAAAAGTGGGGATAGATGACCAAATGGCTGTCAATCGCATGACGGAGGCTCAATGGACGGCGGTAAAAGACGGGTTAACGAATTTCCGCTTCACAGTGAATGGGTCTCTCCCAATTGAGAAAGGATTTGTAACGGGTGGAGGAGTGCATCTGAAAGAAGTAAATCCGAAAACATTGCAATCGAAATTAACACAAGGGTTATATTTCTGCGGCGAACTGCTAGATATTCATGGCTATACAGGCGGGTATAATATCACCACCGCTTTTGTAACAGGCTATGTGGCGGGCATGCACGCCGCTTTTGGTTATTAAATTTCTCTGTTTTAGGCAAGAAAGATCATAAAATATTCATAGAGTTCAGGTATAGTTTCTCTATTCCCAAATAAGAATTATTTACTAATAGTAAATAAAACTCTATCCTTTTCCTCTCATCTTTGGTGAGAGGTTTTTTTGTGGAACTTTTGATTGAAAAGTATTTGAAAGTATTAGATTTTCTAAAAAAGACTGTTTAGAAGAGGTTTTTATGCTAAAATGAACCTATCTGAAATTTTGAGGAGTTTGTAATGGCTGAAAAGAAATTAATGGAGAAAGTGTTGCATCAAGTGGTGCGTACCTTTCCAAAAGTAAATATGCCGATGGAATATGTTCCATATCCAATTCCATACCCACCACTAGCAAAGAGCCGCTTTGAAGTCTTTGTGCATGTGGCGGAGCGCGGGAATGGGCCTCTTGGACATGTAGATATATGTATTGATGGCTATGTTTATTCGTACGGAAACTATGATGAACGAGATTTGAAATTAGGTGGCTGGATAGCAGAAGGAGTGCTCATCAAAGCACCGCGAGAAGAGTATATGCTATTTTGTAAGAACCATTATCAAAAAGCGTTACATATTTATTCGATTGCGGTCACTTCTGAGCAAATGGATGACATTCATGCCTACTTAGAAAAAATATTAGCACCAACAAAGACTTGGGAGCCAACAAGTGAAGCCATTTACTATAATCCAACCTTTGATCGTTTTGAAGAAATGTATGTGTACTTCATGGCACAGCAGATGGATACCGTGTTTTATAAATTCAATCGTTCCAAATTCATGACATATAATGGTTGGACTAGAAATTGCTTGAGTTTTGCGGACCACGCTGCAAAAGTGCTACATGAAAAAACATTGCGGGCTAAAAATATGGTTTTCCCTGCCCAATATCATAAACGTCTTCAAAAACTCTTGAAGAAAAAATCGCCGCTGATTACAAATTATGAAGTGTACTAAAATTAGCTACCTTGGAGTTCCAAGGTAGCTTTTAGTTTGAAAGCGAAAGTGACTAAGAGAATCTTAAACTTTTTATTATTGAAAGAGGGAGATTAAATCCGTATACTATAGTTAGAATTTAATAATTCTAATTAGAAAAAATGGAGGTAATAATAATGATTAAAGAACTTGTAAGTTTAGGAAAGTTTGCTAAAAAATCAGGTGTATTTGCGGGAGGAGTTTTATTTGGATCGTTAGGATTAAAACTATTAGCGAGCAAAGAAGCAAAACATGTATATGCTAAAGCAGTCGCTACTTCTTATAAATTAAAAGATGGTATTGATGCAACCGTTTCTACTGTAAAACAACATGCAGATGATGTTTTAGAAGAAGCAAAAGACTTATATGCTGAAGAAAAAAATGCACAATTAGTAGTAGAAACTAGTGAAAAATAATGAAGTTTATTATTAAGCATCAATCGAACTCTAGAGTGCGACTAGAGCTCCCTTTTACCTGTCCGTATTCGGTACAAATGTATTTAGAGGAATTAGCTTGCACAGTCCCAGGTATTGAAAAACTGCACTTTTATAAAGATTTAAAGCATGTAGGAGTGTATTTTTCTCAAGGGAAAGATCAACAGGTTCAAAGTTTTTTATCTTTGATTCAAATGGAGAAAGTAATTGAAAAACAAAACGAAGTCGAGTGGCTAGTCCCTTCTTCGCCATATGATATTATTTCAACGCATCTCTATAGAAGAATGCTTTCAAAAGTCCTTCTTCCAACACCTATTCGTATGGGATGGATACTTCTGAAAATGGTGAAGTTTGGAAAGGCTGCTTTCCAATCAATTTGTGAGAAAAAACTTTCTATGAGTTTACTCGATTTTGTGGCTATAGCGACTTCTGCAGCGATGGGAGACCATAAAACTGCTGATATGATTATGTTCTTATTGAATTTAGGAGACGATTTAGATGATTGGTCCCAAAAGAAATCCATTGAAGAACTTGAAAAGAATTTAACGAATAATATTTACGAAATATGGATTGAAAAAGAGGGCGAGCGCTTCAAGAAAATGAGTAATCATGTTGAAGTAGGAGATATCTTCGTTGCTACAGAAGGACAAGAAATTTACTTTGACGGAAGAGTTGTCAATGGAAGAGGATACTTAAATGAAAGCTCCCTAACTGGCGAGTCTTTCCCTATTTCTAAGAAAATTGGAGATAATGTCTATGCTAATACAGTCGTTGAACATGGGGAGTTACTTGTTGAGGTAACAAATAAACAACAGAATTTACGCTTGCAGCAAATCGTTCAGCTGATTAAATCGAGTGAATTCCATCAATCAAAACAACAAAAGCAATTAATGGAAAAAGCAGATGGATTAGTGAAATATAATTTCATAGGGATGGCGTTGACGTATCTATTCACGCGCTCCTTTTCTAAAGCACTCACTTTCCTATTAGTGGATTATTCCTGTGCGTTAAAATTATCTTCACCAGCTACTTATTTAACAGCCATTAAAGCAGCTTCTAATCAAGGGATTGTGATTAAAGGATCTAATTCGTTAGATGAATATGCGCAAGTCGATACTTTTGTTTTTGATAAAACAGGAACATTGACAACTGGAATTCCAAAAATTCAACGAATTATTGCGTATGAAGGATATGATGATGCGGAAGTTTTACGAATTGCAGCTTGTTTGGAAGAACATATTTACCATCCAATTGCGACGGCTGTTGTTAAGAAAGCAGAAGATGAGGGAATTGAACATGAAGAAATGCATGGGAAATTAACGCACGTAGCTTCAAAAGGAATCGTCTCATCGATTGATGGAAAAAGAGTGGTCATTGGTAGTCTAGAATTACTAGAAGAAGAACAAACTTTTATTTCAGAACAACAGAAGAAAGTCATAGAAGAATATAGTCAAATGTTTAATTTGCTCTATCTAAGTTACGATGGAAAATTAATTGCTATTTTCCTTATTGATACTCCATTAAGAGAAGAAGCGATTGCATTATTGAAAGAGTTAAAAGAAAAAGGAAAACAAATTGTACTTCTTACAGGAGATACACAAAAACGTACAGAGACGATTTGTTCGCTGATTCCATTTGACAGAGTCTATACACAAGTGAAACCAGAACAAAAGCATCAAGTAATTGAACAGCTTCAAGAGGAAGGCCATCATGTTTTGATGATTGGAGACGGAATTAATGATTCTGCTGCACTGTCCCTTGCAAATGTAGGTGTTGTTATGGCGGGTGCTTCAGATATCGCTCGTCAAGCCAGCGATATCCTATTCTTAAATGAACAATTGACAGGACTACATGTGTTAGATACGATTACGGATCAATTAAATCATCAATTGGATTTGAATTTAAAAAATACAGTAGGAATTAATTCTTTCTTGATGGGGTTAGGGCTAATCGATGTGTTATCCCCAAGTGTTTTGGCAGTATTGCATAATGTGACAACCACTTTTATTATTGGAAAGAGTTTGACATATATTTAAAAATAAAAGCAAGGTGAATTCACCTTGCTTTTTATGTTGAAAAATAGTGGTTATAAATGATTATTTTTACATTCTGAAGTTGAACTCGACATCGCAGAAATGGCGTGCGTTTCCCGAAACATCCGCACGGTCTGATAGACCGTTTACGTTGTTTCGGTCCAACGTTCCATTTCTAAGCGCGATGTCTCGTATCCTGTTATTCATAATCTCCGCCAGGCACTCCGTAGTATTCTTCAAGAGAAAGGCCAGAGTTATAGATGTCCGTTGCTTTGTTGCCGACATAGCGCAAATGCCAGGCTTCGGCTTGGTATCCAGTGATGGCTTCTTTTCCAACTTGGAATCGGATAATAAATCCATACTCATGGGCGTGAGTGTGGAGCCAGTCGATGGCGTCCTTATTTTCTTCCCCGTCTAGTAAGTTCCCTGTCGTATCTAGGAGATCAAAGGCTAGTCCTGTTTGGTGTTCACTGTAACCTGGTCTAGCTGAGTAAGTATCTGCAGCGACTTGTCCTTCACGAGCGACATAATTGTTATAGAGTTGTTCTTGATATTCGTAGGAACGATATCCGCTATAAACATCACTAATCGGATATTCCAGTTCTTGCATTTTCTGAATGAGTTTCTTCACCTGTGCCCTGGCTGTAGGGTCTTCTCCCGGAGCGTAAGTTGAAGGAAGAGCGTGTTTCTTATTGACCACCATCTGATAGCCTAAAGTAACATCCGCCATCCCGTTCCCTTGAGAGGCCTGTTGTTTTTCTGTGGTTGCTTCCTTGGTAGAGGATTCTTCAGAGGAAGCTTCCGTGCTAGTAACAGTCGTTTTTCCCGTTGTCGTTGTGTCAGTAGTCGTGATATTTGTTGTTTGCGTAGAGGTTGATTGAGAGGCCGTAGTTTCGTTCGGATTGTTTTTTTGCGAGCAACCAAGAAGAACTAGACTCAGTGCAACCGCCGATAACAGTTCTTTTTTCACGCGAATCATCCTTTCCTTGTTACTAATAGTGTAGCACAATCTATGAGGAGTGAGAGGAAAATTTTTAAAAAATTAATGTTTAAAAAATACGAACAATGAAATGTAAAACTTTTATGATTGGCGAGAAAAAATGTGAAAAAGCTTGCATTTTGCCGAAAAAATGGTATATTATTCGTTAATAAATTTAATCACTGGAGGTTTGTGCGATGTCAAAATGGGAAACAAAATTTCAAAAAGAAGGGTACACATTTGACGATGTTTTATTAATTCCAGCAGAGAGTCATGTATTGCCGAATGATGTTGATTTGCGTGTGCAATTAGCGAAAAATATTCGTTTAAATATCCCTTTAATCAGTGCCAGCATGGATACGGTCACAGATGCGACGATGGCGATTGCGATTGCGCGCCAAGGAGGTCTTGGGGTCATCCATAAAAACATGTCAATTGCCGAGCAGGCGGAAGAAGTGCACAAAGTAAAACGATCAGAGAGTGGAGTTATCATTAATCCATTTTTCTTAACTCCATCCCATAAAGTACAAGACGCTGAAGACCTCATGGCAAAATACCGTATTAGCGGTGTTCCAATCGTTGATGACTTAGAAACACGTCACCTCGTTGGGATTTTGACAAACCGTGACTTACGATTCATTTCAGATTATTCTATTTTAATTGACGAAGTGATGACTAAGGAACATCTGGTGACGGCTCCAGTTGGAACATCCCTCAAAGATGCAGAAGCCATTCTTCAAAAACATAAAATCGAAAAATTACCTTTAGTAGATGACAAAGGCTGCTTGGCGGGGTTAATCACCATCAAAGACATCGAAAAAGTCATCGAATTCCCAAACTCTGCCAAAGATGAGCATGGCCGTCTATTAGTAGCGGCTGCAGTGGGCATTACTTCGGATACATTTGAACGTGCAACAGCGCTACTGGATGCGGGTGCAGATGCCATCGTCATTGATACCGCTCACGGACATAGCGCCGGAGTGATTCGTAAAATTAAAGAAATTCGTGAAACCTTCCCAGAAGCTACATTGATTGCTGGAAATGTGGCAACCGCCGAAGGAACTCGTGCCCTATTTGAAACAGGCGTCGACGTGGTTAAAGTCGGAATCGGACCTGGCTCCATCTGTACAACCCGTGTCGTTGCTGGTGTCGGCGTTCCGCAAATCACAGCGATTTACGATGCTGCAACAGTGGCTAAAGAATTTGGAAAAGCGATTATTGCAGATGGTGGAATTAAGTACTCAGGGGATATCGCCAAAGCTATCGCAGCAGGCGGACATGCGGTGATGTTAGGCAGCATGCTTGCCGGAACAGATGAATCTCCAGGGGAATTTGAAATCTTCCAAGGACGTCGCTTCAAGACATACCGCGGAATGGGAAGTATAGCAGCGATGGAAAATGGTTCAGGGGACCGTTACTTCCAAGCGAAAAACGAAGCCAACAAACGTGTGCCAGAAGGGATCGAAGGACGTGTTGCTTACAAAGGGTCTGCGGCAGATATTATCTTCCAAATGGTCGGCGGACTTCGCTCTGGTATGGGGTATGTGGGGGCGCGTAATTTAGAAGAGCTTCGCGAGAATACGCAGTTTGTGCGTATGAGTGGTGCGGGGCTAAGAGAAAGCCATCCGCATGATGTTCAGATTACGAAAGAAGCACCTAACTATTCTATCTCATAAATAGAAACATAGCTATTAACCGAAGGTTTTTGGATATCTTCATAATAGCGATAATAGCTGTACCGGACTGAGCCTAAGGTCTCCGTTCCTCTCGACTCTCAAACTGCCTCTAGGGAATTAAATTCCCAGAGGCAGTAATTCGTTTCGAGTACACTCGCTATTATTGCTATTATAGAATCCAAACCTTGGTTAATAGCTATTTTTTTTAATAGTTCATTAGAGAATGAGACAGAACATCATGTGTGCCTTTCACAACCAACGACAAACTGGTATTCTCTTTGAGAGGCAGGGAGGGGAAAGGATATTATGTGTGCTTTTCACCACTCACGACAAAGGGTTAGTCTTTTTGAAGGGAGAGAGGGATGGGACAGTGTATGTGCGTTTCACGGCTAATAAAGTGGTGTGCATCTGAATTAAAAACACAAAAGTTTCGGAATGAGAGTGGAGCTGTAATGTTGAAGCGTTAGGGAAATGTTGATGAAGTGGTACTAAAAGAATGGATGCATAAAAATGCGATAAGAGTGCGGTTTGGGGAAGGTAGGTGTTCATTCTTGGTCTTGAAAATATTAGGAAAAAGGAAAATTAGTTGTTTTTTTAGTGGATCATCGGTTATGATGAACTTGTTTCTGAAAATTTATGAAAAGCTTTGGAAGGAAGCGACAAGGATAGCGCCAGGCCTGTTTAAAAAAACGGGTGACGAGGAATGAGTTTATCGAAATACTCGGCGGATGACTCAAGGCAGTGCAGTCTACAGCTACATACAAACCATTTTGTAAGGAAATGACAAAATTGATAGCACGCACCAGAAACATAATCAAAAATTACAGAAGTAGGAGGCGCCGAGAGGGACCTCTTATTAAAGGAGTTAAACATTATGTGTGGAATCGTAGGATGTATTGGACATGGAAAAATCCAAACAGTAGTATTAAACGGATTAGAAAAGCTTGAGTATCGTGGATATGACTCAGCAGGATTATTTATTATGGACGAAGATGGCTCAACACAATTAGTCAAACGTGTTGGACGTATTCAAAATCTTCGTGATGCAGTGGATG
Source organism: uncultured Granulicatella sp. (assembly GCF_938030755.1). Classification (GTDB taxonomy): domain Bacteria; phylum Bacillota; class Bacilli; order Lactobacillales; family Aerococcaceae; genus Granulicatella. Next base: position 26,422 of record NZ_CALHIF010000074.1, read on the forward strand.
AAGAAATTCCAGCATTTGCAGGGATTGGGCATACTCGTTGGGCAACACACGGATCAGCGACAGAAAACAACGCTCACCCTCATCAATCTCAATCAGGTCGTTTCACATTAGTGCACAACGGCGTCATCGAAAACTATGACGAATTGAAAAAAGAATTCTTAAGCGACGTTGATTTCAAATCTCAAACAGATACAGAAGTTGCCGTAAACTTAGTAGAATACTTTGCAAATAAAGAAAACTTATCAGGAAAAGAAGCATTCCGACGCGCGTTGAAAGAAATCCGTGGATCATTTGCTTTCGGTTTATTAGACAGCGAAAAACCAGGCGTTCTTTATGCCGCAAAACATAAGAGCCCATTATTAGTAGGGGTTGGCGAAGGCTTCAACGTGATTTGTTCAGACGCAATGGCAACAATTGCTGAAACAGACCGCTACATCGAAATCAAAGACGAAGAGTTAATCACTTTAACAGAAGCATCTGTAGAAATCGAAACCATTGAAGGTGAACCAGTAGAACGTGCACCATTCGTTGCAGAATTAGATGCAGACGATTTAGAAAAAGGGGCTTACGCTCACTACATGTTGAAAGAAATGGATGAACAACCAGCCGTATTACGTAAAATCATCCAAAACTACCAAGACGAAAATGGTCAATTACAAGTTGATAAAGAAATTTTAGAGAGCATTTTAGCAAGCGACCGCATTTACGTGATTGCCTGCGGAACAAGCTACCATGCTGGATGGGTTGGTAAAGCGTTAGTAGAACAACTTGCTGGAATTCCAGTAGAAGTTCACTTAGCAAGCGAATTTGCTTACCACCAACCATTATTATCACAAAAACCATTCTTCATTTTCTTATCACAAAGTGGAGAAACAGCGGACAGCCGTCAAGCGTTAGTAAAAGTAAACGAGCAAAACTTCTCATCATTAACAATCACAAACGTGAAAGGATCAACTCTTTCTCGTGAAGCCAGCTATACATTACTATTACACGCAGGCCCTGAAATCGCCGTAGCTTCAACAAAAGCGTACACTGCACAAATCGCAGTAATGGCCGTTTTAGCAGATGCATTACGCGCTTCTAAAGGATTAGAAGCTCCATTCGACATGAAGCATGAATTAGGTGTCGTTGCCGCTTCAATCGAGAGCGTATTATCAGACAAACAAGCCGTTCAAGACTTAGTCAAAGAGCGTTTATTAGAAACTCGCAATGCTTTCTACATTGGTCGTCACTTAGACTATTATGTAGCCATGGAAGCAGCGTTGAAATTAAAAGAAATCTCATACGTGCAAACTGAAAGCTTTGCCGCAGGGGAATTAAAACACGGAACTATCGCCCTTATCGAAGAAGGCACTCCAGTTATCGCATTATTAAGCGAACCAGTTGTAGCGAGCCACACTCGCGGAAATATCCAAGAAGTGAAAGCTCGTGGCGCTGTCGTAACAACAATTGCGATGGAAGGCGTTGAGCAAGAAGGCGACGATATCATCGTTCCAGCGGTGCCAATACTTCTTGCATCAATCGTATCTGTTGTGGTAACGCAATTAATTGCGTACTACACTTCTCTTGGTAAAGGATTAGACGTGGATAAACCGCGTAACCTTGCCAAATCGGTAACAGTAGAATAGAAAAAGTGGTGGACGGCTGTCCACCACTTTTTTGTATTCGAAGGATGCAAAATCCATTTGAAAAGAAGGATGGTATAGCCCAAAGGGCTTACGAATAAACTCCAGATCGAAGAGATGTCTCTATAGTTGCTACAATAAGGGCACCGGACTGAGCCTGAGGTCTCAGTTCCTACCAAGCTTCAAACTGACTCTAGGAAATGAATTTCCAGAGTCAGTGATTCACATTGGTTGCACTCCCTTATTGTTGCTACTATGGAATCCCTTGGTCTTTCGTTTATTCTTCGCCTTTGGACCTTATTTCAAATGAATTTTGCTTTCATTCGAAAAGAGGGATGGAGGATTAGATTGCAGGTCTAAAAATAAACTTCATACCGCTTCGGATATCTTCATAGCTGCGATAATAGCTGTACGGGGCGAGCCTAGGATCTCGCTCCCTATCAAGCTTCAAACTGAGGAAATATACAATTTGATGAGCCCTAAGACATAGACGCAGTAGACAAATAAATTCCTCTTCACTGAAAAGCAGTTCGAGGAATTCTATTTGTCCTTGCGGGGGTAAGACTACGAAGAAACAAGTTTCTTCTGTCTTACTTCCAATTCACATTGGTTGCACTCCCTTATTGTTGCTATTATGGAATCCCTTGGTCTTCCGTTTATTCTTCGCCTTTGGGCCTTATTTCAAATGGATTTTGCCTCCATTCGAAAGAAAGGGAGAAGAGAAAGAATAAGTGAGATGCAGAGGACCTTATACCAGCAGGGTGAGGTGATGAAGGGATATGTGGGAAATCGTATAATTAGGATGTATTCAATATGAATTTTACTCATATTTTCTCTATTGTTGTTATATTTAAGAAATACGTTTAGAATGAAGTCTGTAGGAAGGGGGATATAAATGTCAAAAGTTACATTAAAAGACATTGCCAAAATAGCAAATATTTCGTCTGCAGCGGTATCTATAATTCTGAACGATAAACCGTCTAGAATTTCTGAAGAAAAGAAAGCAGAAGTGAAGAAAATAGCGGCAGAGTTAAATTATCGTCCTAATAAAATTGCTAGAAGTTTGTTAAGTACAAGTACAAAAACAATTGGAATACTTATTCCAGATATTGAAAATCCTTTTTTTTCGAAGCTTGTTAGAGATATTGAGCAAACGATGAGTATTCAAGGATATTCAACTTTGATTGCAAATAGTAATGATCTGTATGCAAGTGATATCCATCATATAAATGAATTTTTAGATCGTCAGGTTGATGGAATTATAGCATGTGTTTCCAATGAAACTTATTTACATATGGAAGAGTTTCAAGCGTTTTTAGAAAGTATCGATTCGCCTTTGGTATTAGTTGATAGGTTAATATCAAACGTAAAAAAGAGGCAAGTAGTTTCGGATAATAAACTAGGTGGATATATAGCGACAAAGTTTCTTTTAGAAAAAAATATAAAACATCTTGCCGTAGTAACAGGAGGGAAGAATTCTTTTATTTCTAACGAACGCTTAAAAGGTGTAAAACAAGCTTTAGATGAGATTAAACTGAATATTCCAGTGAATTTTTTTGAAGGAGATTTTCATTTTCAATCTGGATATGATATAGGAATACATTCGAATATTCTAACTGAAAACACAGGAGTTTTTTGTTTCAACGATTTGATGGCATATGGCTTGTTGAAAGCAAATAGAATTAAAAATGCAAAAAATATAGAAATTATTGGATATGATAATTTGGCTTATTCAGATATGTTTGGAATTAACTTACCGTCAATAAATCAAAATATAAAACAGCTTGCGGAAAATACGGTGTTAATGCTTCAGAAAAGCATAAAAAACGGGAATGAATATGAGGTGTTGTATCTAGAGCCCAGTTTATAAAGAGGATGAGATGTAAATTCTCATTCTTTTTTTGTTTAGCTATTGACAACGCTACCAATTAGAGGGATAATTACTTTATAAAAGTGGTTAAACGTTTAACCAAGCCTTAGAGGTGACCTAATTTGGAGATTATTTTAAATGAATTAACTGCTGAAGAATATTTATTTATGCATGATTTAGTAGGGTTTTATTTATATCCCGTTGAGGATGTCATGAGTGCTTTAGAACAAGACGTTATTGATGTTAAAGTTTTTTACGAAAAACAACTAGTTGGAATAGGACGAGTTGTAGGAGATGGTAGAATAGTATTTTTTTTAAAAGATATT
>NZ_CALHIF010000075.1 GCF_938030755.1 uncultured Granulicatella sp.
TGCAACCATTTTCATAGCACTCGTTATCTTGCGTGTGCTATTAACAGAAGCTATTCTCGTTTTTATCTCTTTTAAAGACGGCATCTACTCTCTTCTTTCTTTGTTTATTTATATTGTCCTGCAATATTGGCCATCGTCTCTTCAATGACCTTGACAGAATCATCGGTCAAGTCGCCATTTGCCAAGGAAGATATTACATCGGCATGTGAAGAGCGCATAGCTTCCAAGAACAAATCTTGACACTCTCGAACGGCTTCGACAGGCACATCATGCATTAAACCATGTACGCCACAATAAAGGATGGCGATTTGCTCTCCTACAGGCATAGGATGGTATTGTGGTTGAATAAGCAATTGATTATTCTTGCGACCACGATCCAAAGTCATCGCCGTGACTGCATCCATATCACTCGAGAACTTAGAGAAAGCCTCCAACTCACGATACTGTGCCATATCCAGTTTCAATGTTCCTGCCACTTTCTTCATACTCTTGATTTGTGCAGAACCACCCACACGGGACACAGAGATACCTACATTAATTGCCGGACGGAATCCTTGGTTAAAAAGATTTGTCTCCAAATAAATCTGACCATCAGTAATAGAAATCACGTTGGTAGGAATATATGCCGACACATCACCTGCTTGCGTTTCAATAATTGGCAAGGCTGTTAGCGAACCACCTCCACGCACATGACCTTTCATGCAGGCTGGAAGATCGTTCATTTGCTCGGCAATTTCCTGCTGATTGTTAATACGTGCAGCACGCTCTAATAAACGAGAGTGCAGATAGAACACATCGCCAGGATAAGCCTCACGGCCTGAAGGACGACGCAAAATCAACGATACTTCACGATAAGCAACGGCCTGTTTCGACAAATCATCGTAGATGACAAGTGCACTATAACCACGATCGCGGAAATACTCACCGATTGCTGCACCCGCAAAAGGTGCATAATATTGCATAGCGGCAGGGTCTGCAGCCGTGGCACTCACAATGATTGAATAGGGCAATGCCCCATGCTCGCGCAAGGTCTGCACCAATGCGGCAACCGTTGAAGCTTTTTGTCCAATGGCTACATAAATACATAACGTATCTTTGCCTTTTTGGTTTAAAATTGCATCCACTGCAATACTTGTTTTACCAGTTTTACGGTCACCAATGATTAACTCACGTTGACCTTTACCAATTGGTACTAAGGCATCGACTACTTTTAATCCTGTAGGTAATGATTGTTTAACACTTTGACGTTGCATTACACCAGGTGCTTCATTTTCTACTGGACGTTTTTTAGTTGTTTCGATGGCACCAAGTCCATCAATTGGACGACCTAACGCATCCACAACACGTCCAATCAATGCATCCCCTACTGGAACATCAAGGATACGTCCTGTACGTTTAACAGGTTCTCCTTCATGGATATTTTCATATCCTCCGAAGATAATGACACCAACATCGTTTTTTTCCAAGTTTTGAGCCATCCCGTAGGCACCATTTTCAAATTCTACTAATTCTCCAGCCATTACATTTGTAAGACCGATGACACGAGCAATTCCGTCCCCGATGAAGGAAACCTCACCGATTTCTTCAATTTGTTCTTTTGTTTCAAAAGAAGCGATTTGGTCACGAATTCTCGCTGTAATATTACTCATTTCCATTTATGCCATCTCACCTCTTTAATCCTGTTTGGCTAATTTTCTCTTTGAATTGTTTTAGTTTGTTTGCAATCGTTCCATCTAATAAATACTCTTTTGTCTTGATTTGAACGCCACCAATCACTGAAGGTTCAACAGTATTCACCCAAGAATCATATTCTTTATGTGTTTTATTTTGGAATGCAGTTGCAATACGATCCATCTGTTCGTCCGTTAGCGGAATCGCAGAAATAATCTCTAATTTATTGGCATTGTATATATCTAAGAACGCTTCGAGTGCTTCTACAATATTCATCGAACCATCTTCAGACGGGAACGTTGCTAAGTACTCTTGTGTTTCTTTTGATAAATGCCCAAATGCAGATTCTAATACAGATAACTTTTTATCATATGAGACATGCTCTAGATGCATCATCTGCCTGAATGTCGAAGTATTTTGAATTCCTGCTAATATTGCTTGAAGTTCATTCGTCACCTGTTCTAAGTGACCTTCGAATTTTGCCTTTGCATAGAAATGGCTGGCTTCTTTAACGATATCTTTGTGATATTTAACCATTATTTTTCCAACCCCTTAATGAAGGCTTCGATTACTTCTTGATGTTTCTCTTTTGTCACTTCTTTTTCAAGAATTTGACTAGCAAGTTGAACCGATAGGTCTACAATATCATCTTGCACTTGCATGATGGCACGTTGTTTCATTGTATTCACTTCACGTTGCCCATCTGCTTTCATGCGAGAGACCACATCTTTACCTTCTTTAATCATTTCATCTTGCGTTTTTGAAGCTGCTTCACGAGCGTTATCTAAGATTTCGCTACCTTTAACTTCTGCGTTATGAATAATTTCATTGGCATTTGCCTGAATTTCTTCAGCTGATTTTCTTTTCTCAGCGGCTTCGTCTAAATCTTTAGCAATTTTTTCACGACGTGCTTCTAACATGGCATTCACTTTATCCCAAGCAAAGAATTTCACCAAGAATAGTAACAACGTCATTGAAATTAATACGACTAAAGTATCGCCTAAAACTGTACTGACATTACCTAATAACATTACTTCAAACATCTCTCACCCCTCCTTTACGACAATAATTCCAGATGTTGGATTATTTAACGAATACAAGGATAAGAGCGATTAAAACGGCGAAGATTGGCATCGCTTCGATTAAGGCAACCCCGATGAACATTGTTGAACGTAATTCATTGCTCATTTCTGGTTGGCGTGTCATTGATTCGATTGTTTTTACGATAACTGCTTGGTTACCAAAGGCTGCTGCTAAGGCTGCTCCTGCTACTGCGATTGCTGCTGCTAATTCTGTCATTATAAATTCCTCATTTCTTAAAATTAATGTTTCATTACTTTATGTGAGATGTAAACCATTGTCAACGTACAGAATACGTACGCTTGAATAGCTCCAATTACCACTGAAAATCCTTGCCATACTACTCCAAGTGGAATTGCAAGAATATATGTTATTAGTCCTGCTGCGGATGAGAACATCACAATCAATCCCAATAACACTTCGCCGGCATAAATATTTCCGTAGAGACGGAATGCCAACGTAATTGTGTTCGTAAACTCTTCAATCAATTTGATTGGGAGCATTATCGACATCGGACTTAAGTAAGAATGTTGAATATATCCTTTGAGTCCCATCTTCTGAACACCAGAATAATGTGCGATTAATGTTGTCATTAGCGCTAAGGCTAAACATACTATCGGGCTAGCTGTTGGACTGGCAAAATAGCTGTGATCTTCATAATGGATAAAGATAATTAGCCCAACCATATTAGCGACTAGTACAAAAGAAAACAGTGAGAAAATATATAAATAATATGTTTGCGCTGTTTTCTCATCAACTGCACTGTTTACAATACCCTTCGTGAAGTCCATGAGGGCTTCTAAAGCATTTTGCAACTTACCAGGCTTCATCGAAACCTTCCTTGAAGCAAAAATTGTAAATAATGCGATTAGTAAAACACTAACCCCACATGAAATCAAAATCGGAACTGAAAACGACAATCCAAAAATCTCAACCACTTTTGGTGTTGCTTCCATGTTTCTTATTTCCCCTCCTTTACACCAAATAAAAAAACGACAATAATCCTATACTTTGAGGCTAACGCTCAGTACGGTGATTATTGTCAGATTTGGTGGCAATAGTCTATCGCAAAAGCGTTGACTATATAAATTTATTATTTGGTTCCGAATAAACGATCTCCAGCGTCTCCTAATCCTGGAAGAATGTATCCATGTTCATTTAATCTTTCATCTAACGCTGCTGCGTAGATGTCGATATCTGGGTGAGCTTTACGTAGAACTTCTACGCCTTCTGGAGCAGCTACAAGACAGCAAAACTTAATCGAGCTTGGTTGTGCACCACGCTTCAACAGTGCGTCAATCGCAGCGACTGCAGATCCCCCAGTTGCTAACATAGGATCAACGACAAACAATTGTCTTTCAGAAATATCTGAAGGTAACTTCACGAAATACTCAACAGGTTGCAATGTATCATGGTCACGATACATACCAACATGACCAATTTTGGCAGCTGGGATTAACTCGAGAATTCCATCAACCATTCCAAGTCCTGCTCGCAAAATCGGAATGATAGCAACTTTTTTACCAGCTAATGTTTTCAATGTTGTTTTAACAAGTGGAGTTTCGATCTCTACATCTTCAAGAGGTAGATCTCTAGAAACCTCATAAGCCATTAGCATTGAAATTTCGTTAACAACTTCGCGGAATACTTTTGTTCCACAATCTTTTTGACGAATCATTGTCAATTTATGTTGAATTAACGGATGATCCAGTACGTGAAATTTACCCATTTGTCATTCTCCTTCCAACACATTAGTGTCACTTCTATTATTTTACCTAAAAACCAGTTAAATATCTAGTCTCAGTATGAAAACTTATTATTATTTTCATAATCTGAAACAAACCTTTACATTTACTTCGTTACGCGTATAATTTGAAAGTTTCAGTCAACTGTTTTGCTTCTTGACGGACGTTGTTTAATACTTCTTCATTTTCAGGATTTGTTAATGTTGTAAGGACTAACTCTGCTACTTTCTTCGCCGCTGCTTCGTCAAAGCCACGCGTTGTAATAGCAGCTGTTCCAACACGAATACCACTTGTTTTAACAGGTGGTAATGTATCAAATGGAATAGCGTTCTTATTCACTGTAATGCCAACAGTATCGAGTAATTCTTGCGCCTCTTTCCCGTTTAATCCAGATTCTTTAATATCAAGGAGTAATAGATGGTTATCTGTACCACCTGAAATCGCACGAATCACTGTTCCTTCAAAAACTTGTGCCATTGCTTTAGCATTCTTCACGACTTGCTCGATATACTCTCCAAACGCGGGTTGAAGGGCTTCATGAAACGCAACTGCTTTGCCAGCAATCACGTGTTCTAAAGGTCCACCTTGGATACCAGGGAAGATTGCACTGTTTAATTTTTTACCAAATTCTTCTTTTGCTAAAATTAAACCGCCACGTGGTCCACGTAATGTTTTATGTGTTGTTGATGTTACTACATCAGCATATGGAACTGGATTTTGATGAGCTCCTTTAGCAACTAGCCCAGCGATATGAGCCATATCCACCATAAAGTAAGCTCCAACTTCTTTAGCAATTTCACTAATGCGTTTGAAGTCAATCTCACGTGGGTAAGCTGAAGCTCCAGCCACGATTAATTGTGGTTTTTCTTCTTTAGCGATACGTTCTAATTCATCATAATCGATTATTTCAGTTTCAGGATTTACACCATAAGAAACGAAGTGATAATCTTGTCCAGAGAAGTTTACTCCCATTCCGTGAGTCAAGTGACCACCATGATTTAAGTCCATTCCTAAAATTTTATCGCCTTTCTGCACTAGAGCACGATACGCAGCCATATTTGCTTGAGAACCTGAATGTGGTTGAACATTGGCATACTCTGCACCAAACAATTCTTTTACACGATCAATAGCTAGTTGTTCGATGACATCCACGTACTCACATCCGCCATAGTAACGACGTCCTGGATACCCTTCTGCATATTTATTCGTTAGAATACTACCTTGCGCTCGTAAAACTCCTTCAGACACAAAGTTTTCTGATGCAATCAATTCAATCCCCTGTTGCTGACGATGAAGTTCTTTTTCAATCGTCTCAAAGATGATTTTATCTTCTGTAAATTGACTCATTCAACTACCCCTTTCTTTTCTTACCTTTTCTATTTTATCACATTATCGGCTTTTGTAGAAAACCTATGAGTCCTTCTATAGAATGGTTGATGCCGCTTTTTTCAAACGGTTCATGTACGCGATTCCTACTCCTGTTTCTGGAGCAGATTCGGCTAAAATAACATCTAATTTTATGTGGTCCAATGAACGAAGCGCATCAAACAACGCACGGTTCATATCATCCACGCTCGTCCCCATCTTGTAAGTACCTTCTACTTTATTTTCAATTGTCTTTACAATAGCGTTTTGAGCCATCACACCCACTGTTTTCCCTTGTACTTTGTATTTATTAATAGCTTCTTCAAAAGCTTCACTTGTTCCGCTGACAACAAACACTGGTGTTTTTGGTGCGTAATGACGATATTTCATTCCAGGAGATTTCGGAACTTCCTTCTCCCCTGTTTTTGTCGTGACAGAAGATTGAATAGGTCCAATAACCGATTCAATTTGTTCCTTTGTAATGACACCTGGTCTTAAAATCACGGGCCCTTCTTCATTTGTTAAGTCAATCACCGTTGACTCAACTCCAACAGTGGATGAACCTCCATCCACAATCCCACGAATACGGCTATTCATATCTTCGAATACATGCTCTACTTTCGTCGGACTTGGCTTCGTTGAAAGGTTCGCACTCGGTCCTACAAGAGGAATTCCTACCTTCGTGATTAACTCTAATGTGTTTGGATGATTCGGCATACGGAATGACACTGTTGGAAGTCCTGCAGATAAGGCTGGAGCGTAAATTCCTGGTTTTGCTTTCAGAATCATTGTGAGCGGTCCTGGCCAGAAAGCTTCTGCTAAGGTTAGCGCAATTTCAGGAACTTCTTCTACAGTAGAAGTCATTTGATGAATATCACTAATATGAATAATGAGCGGATTATCACTTGGACGCCCTTTTGCTTCAAAGACTTTTAGAACAGCTTCTTGACTCGTTGCGATAGCTCCTAATCCATATACCGTCTCTGTAGGAAAAGCAACAATTTCACCTTGTTGTAAAGCCTGTGCTGCAATATCTAAGTTTTCTTTTGTAAAAATTTGCGTTTCCATTACTGCGTCTCCTTTCCACTAACAATAATCATTCGATCCATTCCTGCAATGTCTTTATCGATTGTTACTTTTCTATTCGGACAAGCTTCACTAAAAATTCGTTGTACGTTTGTTCCTTGGTTAAATCCAATTTCAAAAAAGGCTTGTCCACTATCTGTTAAAAACTCTTCTAAGCGGTGGGCAATCTTTTCGTAAATCGCAAGCCCTTCGTTCTCTGCAAATAACGCTTGTTTTGGTTCATAGCGTCGAACAGACTCATCCATTAACTCTTCTTCAGAAAAAGCAATATACGGTGGGTTACTAATAATGCACTCAAATTTCTCATGTGGGACATTGCTGTACACATCGCTGTATATTAATTCGGTTTGAAGATTGAACTTATCCCGGTTTTTCTGAGCAACAACGAGCGCTTCCTCTGAAATATCGCACCCCATATAATGGTGTCTCCCAACAAGTCTTTCTAGGCTCAAAATAATGCATCCCGTTCCAACTCCAATTTCTAGTACCTTCCCAACCGGACACTGTTCTAAAAACGACTGTGCTTGTAAAACAAGCTCTTCTGTTTCTGGACGAGGAATTAAGGTGTCTTTTGTTACCAAAAATTCTTTCCCTAGAAACTCAGCGACTCCTGTAATTTGCTGCAAGGGTTCAAACGCACTAAGACGTAGTAACTCAGGTTCTAAGTCTTCAAAAGTCACTTTAGCCTCTTGTCGTAGATTTAATAAAAATTGCGATAATGTCCAATGATTCTTGAATAGCATTAATTCTCTAACTAGGTTCCGGCATTCTTCGTTTCCTAAATTCGGTTGTTTCTCTTCTAAAAAACAAGAAGCCCTGATGAGGACTTCTTGGTTCGTTGGATTAGTTGTTTCCATTATTTAATTGCTCCAATTTTTCTGTGTGATCATAAAGAATTAAAGCATCGACAATTTCATCAATTTTTCCAGCTAACACTTGGTCTAACTTTTGAAGTGTTAAACCAATACGATGGTCTGTAACACGGTTTTGTGGGAAGTTGTACGTACGAATACGTTCTGAACGGTCCCCAGTACCAACTGCAGACTTACGGTTTGCATCATATTCAGATTGGGCTTCTTGAGAAATCTTGTCGTATACACGCGCACGTAATACTTTCATTGCTTTCTCACGGTTCTTCAGTTGCGAACGTTCATCTTGCATTGCAACAACAATTCCTGTTGGTAAGTGCGTTAAACGTACGGCAGATGCAGTTTTATTAACGTGCTGTCCGCCAGCACCTGATGCATGGTAAATATCCACACGAATATCTTTATCTTCTAATTCAATTTCTACTTCCTCTGCTTCAGGCATTACAACGACTGTGGCTGTTGAAGTATGCACACGTCCTTGAGATTCAGTTGATGGAACACGTTGTACACGGTGCGCACCAGATTCATATTTTAATTTAGAGAATACATTATCCCCTGTAATCATTAAAATAACTTCTTTATATCCACCAATACCTGTTACATTGGCATCCATCACTTCTACACGCCAGCCTTGTGACTCTGCGTATTTTTGATACATCGTTAGTAAGTCACCAGCGAATAACGCAGCTTCATCTCCCCCAGCTGCACCACGGATTTCCATGATGATGTTTTTGCCATCGTTTGGATCTTCTGGTAATAGTAAAAATTTGATTTTATCTTCTAATTCTACTTTTTCTTTTTTAAGAGAGCTCAATTCTTCTTTTGCCATGTCAGCCATTTCAGCATCTAGGCCTTCACCAAGCATTTCCTCTGTATCGCTAATTTCTTCAACTACTTGTTGATAACGTTTGAATGTTTCTACTTTTGGGCGTAAATTCGCTTCTTCTTTTGTTAGTTCCATGAAGCGTTTTGTATCACCGATAACTTCCGGATCACTTAAAAGCTCTGAAAGTTCATCGTATCGAATAATAAAACTATCTAATTGATCGAACATACTTTTCTCCTTTTTCTTCTCTTATAAGCGTTCTTCACCAGGATGGTTATAGTGATAACGGCAAACTGGATAATAAGCATCATTGCCTCCAATTTGGATTTGTTCTCCCGTATACACTGGAACACCATCCACTACACGCATATTCATACTTGCTTTTTTATGACAATACCAACAAATCGTTTTTATTTCTTCAATTTTATCAGCATAGAGTAATAAGTATTTAGAACCTTCGAATAATTCGTTTTGGAAATCATTCTTTAAGCCAAATGCCATTACTGGAATATTTAATTGGTCAACAATTCTAGCGAGTTCAAGAATGTGGTGTTTTGATAGAAATTGAGATTCATCAATTAATATACAATAAGGTTTTACCGCTTGCCCTTCGACAATTTCGTAAATGGGTGTATCTTCAAAAATCGGAATTGCTTCACGTCTTACTCCGATACGACTGGATACATACCCTACTTGGTCACGATCGTCGATTGCACTCGTAAATAATAAAACCGGTTTGTCTTGTTCTTCATAATTATGTGCAACCTTTAAAATTTCGATTGATTTCCCACTATTCATTGCACCATATTTAAAAAATAATTGTGCCACTTTCTATTCCTCCAATTGATAAACTATACCTTTAATATCTTACGATAAATTGCTACGTTTGTGCAAAGAAAAAACGTTTCTTATAAGGAAATTAGGGTTAGTAATTTTGCATGGTATTTAAAAAGTTTTTTTAAACCACTTTTGATTAAAGTATGCTACAATAGTGAAGAATCTATAGGAAAGGATCGTCAAAATTGAATATAAGAACACAAGTTGCTTTAGGAGCAGGAAAATTCACTAGATGGGCTCTTAAAACTTTTACAAAAGGTGGCAGTAGCATGCCAGGAAAAGTGGCTCACGCTATTGACCCTACAATTTTAAAATCTCTAGCGGAGAACTACGATGTGATTATCGTAAGCGGAACAAACGGAAAGACATTAACAACTTCCCTTATCGTTCAACTTTTAAAACAAAAATATCCTAATATTTTAACAAACCCAACTGGAGCAAATTTAACTCAAGGGATTGTATCTACTTTTTTAAATCATTCTCCTAAAAAGGGTGAAAAGAACATTGCTGTTCTAGAGGTAGATGAAGCTACGATTAAACATATCACTCCTTATATTGAACCTAAACTATTTGTGTTTACGAATATTTTCCGCGACCAAATGGATCGCTTTGGTGAGATATATACAACATATCAATTTATGTTAGACGGCGCTGCTTTTGCTCCATCTGCAACCATTCTTGCAAATGGAGATGCACCTATATTTAATAGTGACGAATTACCTAATCCACGTCTATATTTTGGATTTAATCATACTGAAGATAGCGAAATGATGGCGCACTACAATACTGATGGTGTCCTTTGCCCACACTGCCAATCCATCTTACACTATAAGAGCATTACTTATAGTAACCTTGGTAAATATTATTGTCCAAAATGTGATTTTAAACGACCTGAATTAAATTATGAGGTCACTGCTTTAAATGAATTATCTTTAACAGGATCTTCATTTGATATTGATGGAACTACATTCTCTATCCCAATTGCTGGACTTTATAATATTTATAACGCCTTAGCAGCTTACTCTGCTGCAAAATTCTTTGGCCTTACTACAGAAGAAATCCAAGAAGGCTTCTCTAAAGCTCAGCGCGTATTCGGTCGCCAAGAAACTTTTGCCGTTGAAGATAAAGAAGTAATGTTGAACTTAATTAAAAACCCTGTTGGATTCAACCAAATTGTTCAGCTGTTAAGTTATGAAAAAGAACCGTTCAGTTTAGGTGTTCTCTTAAATGATAACCCTGCTGATGGTCAAGATGTTAGCTGGATTTGGGATGGAGATTTCGAAGGGTTACAAGCTTTGAATGCTGTCGACACAGCCATTAGTGGTATCCGTGTTGAAGACCTTGGCGTTCGTATGGAAGTTGCAGGTTTTGAAAAAATGAAAGTCTTTAAAACAAATGCTGAATTAATCGATTGGATTCGCAAAGCTCCAACAAAAAAAGTTAATGTACTAGCGACATATACTGCGTTACTTAACTTACGTAAAGACTTTGCTAAAGAAGGATACCTTAAGGAAGGGATGAACGGATGAAATTAAGAATCTGTCATTTATATGGAAACCTAATGAACACTTACGGTGATAATGGAAACTTACTCATGTTGCAACACCGTGCGAAAAAATTAGGCTACGAAGTGGAAACTACTTTAATTAGTTTAGAAGAAGTTTTTAATGCTGAAGACTTTGATATTGTGATGTTTGGTGGCGGTCAAGACTACGAACAAACCGTTGTTGCTAAAGACCTTCAAAATAAAAAAGAGGCCCTCATCCAATACATCGAAGATAATGGTATTGTCGTCGCGATTTGTGGTGGATTCCAATTACTTGGTCGCTACTATGTGAATGCAAGCGGAGAACGTCTTAATGGGATTAGTGCTATCGATGTTTGCACTAACGGTCAATTTCCAAATCGTTTAATTGGTGATGTTGAAATCTTTAACGAAGAATTTGGAGAAACGTATTTAGGATACGAAAATCATATTGGTAGAACTTACTTAGGTAAAAATATGAAACCTCTTGGAAAAGTAGTAAAAGGTTATGGAAATAACGAAGAGGACCATGCGGAAGGTTGTCTCTACAAAAACGTATTTTGTTCTTATTTTCACGGACCAATTCTCGTTAGAAATCAACATCTTGCAGATCGAATTATTGAAACTGCTGCTCAAAGAAGACGTGAAAAAAATGCTTAATAAAAACCTCTATTCAACAATGAATAGAGGTTTTTCAATATACTACTCTAATTCTGCTAACTGAGGATTCAGTTGAATGTTGCGTCCTTCTTTTTTCCATTGTCTAAATTCTGCTGCAGCTGTAAATAATACATCTGTAGAAGAATTCAATGCAGTTTCACAAGAATCTTGTAGAACGCCAATAATAAAACCGACACCTACAACTTGCATGGCAATATCATTAGAAATTCCAAATAAACTACATGCAACAGGGATTAATAAAAGTGAATCTCCAGCAACACCTGAAGCGCCATAAGCTACAATTGTAGAAAGAACACTTAGGATTAATGTCGTTAAGAAATCAACTTGAATGGCTAACGTGTTCACCGCACCTAACGTCAAGACAGTAATTGTAATTGCCGCTCCAGCCATATTTATGGTTGCTCCAAGTGGAATCGATGTGGAATCGATACGGAGTAGCTATCTTCGTCTAACCCTAAGTCTTTACACAGTTCCATATTCACTGGAATATTCGCTGCAGAACTACGTACAAAGAATGCTGTTACTCCACTTTCTTTCAAACAACGGAATACTAGCGGAAATGATTTTTCACGAATCATAAAGTACACAATCGCTGGGTTTACAACCAAAGCAATGAAGAACATACTTCCTATAAGAACAAGAATTAATCCACCATAGTTTACAATTACTCCTACTCCATTTTCAGATACTGTCGTAAATACGAGTCCCATAATGCCAATCGGTGCAAAACTAATCACAATTTTAACGACATGACTTGTCGCATCCGCTACTTGGCTTAAAATGTTTTTCACAGATTCATCTGCTTTTCTAAACTCCATCCCGAATAATACTGTCCAAGAAAGAATACCAATGTAGTTTCCTGAAATAATTGCATTGACTGGATTATCAACAATTTTTAAAATGAGTGATTGTAACACTGCTGCGTTTCCTTGTGATGCAGCAATATCTGTAGCACTCTCAGCAAGTGTCATTGAAATCGGAAAGGCAAAACTTGCGATGACTCCGATTAGAGCATCCGCGAAAGTTCCAAATAAATACGACATCACGATGGATTTCATATTCGTTTCATGGCCTTCTTTATGCTGAGCAAGTGCACTCATTACGATAAAAAATACTAGTAAAGGTGCGATTGCTTTTAAGGCATTCACAAACACCATCCCAAGCATCCCAAACACCTTAAATTGCGGTAAAGTAATTCCAAATAGAATTCCAATCCCTATCCCGATAATTATTCGATTGATTAAACTTAAACTTTTTAATTTATCTACAAACTGCTTCATACATTCCCTCTATTCTCTTCCAATATAGCGACTATAATACACAATCATCTAGTATGACGCCAAAATTTTTCCATATATTGTAAACATTTGTATATGAATCAGAAACAATGTGACATATTTATAGTTCTCTCATAGATTATCTCTTTTCATTAAAATAAAACTAAAAATTAAATCCATTGAATTGGAAATAAAAAAGTCAATAGAGCGCTAATACTAATAAAAGGAGCAAACGGAATTTCTATATACAAGTCATTTCTATTAACTAGAAGCATCCAACTAATCACCACTCCCCCACCAATTACAAAGGAAAAGAGTCCGATAAAGAGAATTTGACCTAGTGAGAAGAAAGGACCTAAAGCTGTTAAATAGTATACATCTCCGATTCCAAAGACTTCCTCTTTCCAAATCCATTTTCCAACACCATAAACCGTACTGTACAATAAGAGTCCCATCATCATAGATAAAATGGCTTCTTCGACAGCATTCACTCTGGTATAAAAACCAATGATTGCTAAAATGAATAACACGCGCAAATCTACTTCAAATGAATCCATATCCATCAGTGCAATTAGCATACATATTGTGCAAAAAAGGTATCCAACTATCTCTACGGGAGACTTTAAGTAAGCTACTAGAAAAAACAAAACGAAAAAAATAATTTCTACTAAGAAGTATCGTATTTGGATTGGTTGCTTACAATATCTGCACTTTCCTCTTAAAAATAGAAAAGATAGGATGGGGAACAAGTCAAAAGCACATAACAAATGACAGCAATGAGGACAATACGATCTTCCATGTACAAAGTCTTCCCCTTTAGTTCCTCTCACACTGACAACATTCATAAAACTACCGATAATTGCACCTAATACACCCATACACAAATACAGCATAAAAAAACCTCCCTTACTAAACATTACGTTTTGTAAGAGAGATTTGATTTTTAATTTTCTTCTGTAATAACGACTTCAACTATTTCTTTTACCGACTCTTCTGGAGTGTAATACAAACCAGAATAGTCTTTATACCATGCAAAGAAGTGAGTTACAAATACTTTAAGTACTGCATAAACAGGTACTGCGATTAACAATCCTGTAAGTCCAAACATTTTTCCGGCAGCTAGTAAGATTACTAAAATCGTTACTGGATGCATCTTCAATGAAGAGCCGAGGATTAATGGTTGAAGTAAACGACTTTCAATCAACTGTTCGATTACAAATACCAATAACACTTGCAACGCAAAAGATGGGCTTGTAACAAAGGCAATGATAAGTGCAATGGCCAGTCCAATAATAGAACCAATGTAAGGAATAATTGTTAATAATCCGGCAATCATCCCAATTGTGACCCCATATGGTAATGCAATGATTGAATACCCAATCGTATATGTCACACCAACGCAAATAGCTACTAGGATTTGTCCACGAATGTATGAGCTGACTTGTTGGTTCATTTCATGTAACATCACGCTAATTTTATGACGTGAACGAGTTGGGAATAATCGTGTAATCGAAGGAATGATTTTATTACCATCTTTTAATAGATAATAAAGAATGACTGGCATCGTCATTAAAGTAATGATGATATCTCCTACAATCCCTACTACACTTCCGATACCGCTAAATGTAAGATTTAACACTCCATTTAAACGTTCTGTTATCGATTGGATGAAGTCCATGTTAATCGTATTAAATTGTTCCTGCAAGGCTGTAAACCAACTAGATTGCATGAACTTTTCAACTTGTTCACTGATGATTTGGTAGTAATACGGTAATTGTGATACCAAATCGAGCAATTGCTTTTGGATAATCGGCACTAAGCTTGTTACTGCCATGATAAACAGAAAAATAACCCCTAACATTACCGCTAAAATTGCAATACCCTTTGGCACTTTTTTACTAACTAAAAAATCATAAACGGGTTTTACTAAATAGTAAACCACTGCACCGCAAGCAACAGGTACTCCAATCGCTGAGATAAACCCTTTAATCGGATTCAATAAATACGATGTCTGCGAGAATAAAATCAAGTTAACAAGGAGCAATAATAAAATAAGCAATCCTGTCACCAATTGATTATCTAAAAACCATTTCCAAAACCATGTTTTCTTTTGGTTTTCAGGTCTATGATCCATAAAATTCCTCCTTTTCACATTTTCTCTAGTGTATCATATTTTTGGCCTCTATGATTAACATTTGATCAGATTTTGCAAAAAATTGTATAATTATTTTATATTGTAATTCGGAGGGAATCGTATGAATGAAAAATTTTATTTAGGAACCTATACAAAACGCGATAGTAAAGGAGTCTACTCTGTCCTCCTTAATAAAGAAAGAGAGCGACTAGAATCTCTTACTTTAGAAGCGACCATCGAAAATCCAACGTATCTTTCTTATTCAAAGACCGCCCAATTATTATTTGCTGTTGGTAAAGGTAAAGAACTATGCGGGATTTCAGCAAATGATGCACAAGTTTCTTCATTAGTGCCTTTAGCGAGGTACGACGATCAACAAGCGGTCCCTTGCTATATTCGTTATAACGAAAAAACTGGAGATGTTTTAACAGCCAATTATCACGGAGGATTCGTTGAATTATACCACTACGATAAAGAGGCAAACTCTTTTATTTTCGTAGATAAAAAGGTTCACTCGGGTTCTAGTGTTAATATAAATCAAACAGCTCCACATGTTCACTATACAGATTACACTCCAGATGAAAAATGGATTGTTGTATGTGACTTAGGAATCGATACTGTATTTACATATAAACGTACTGAAGAAGGCTTAGAGGAAATCGCACAGTATAAGACAAAAGCTGGAAGTGGGCCTCGTCACCTAGCATTTCATCCAACGCTTCCTATTGCTTATCTGATTTGCGAATTAGACGCAACTGTAGAAGTACTCTCTTATGATAACGAAAATGGAACTTTTAGAAACTTAGACAAGATTGCATTAACGACTGAAGACCAACAAGCTTGGGGAGGCGCTATTCATATCACCCGCGACGGACGTTTTGTTTATGCCTCAAACCGAGGCTTTGACGCGTTATACACTTTCTCAGTCGATGCATCAAGCGGGTTACTCATTCTCGTTCAAACAATTGATAGTTATGGATCGGTTCCTCGTGATTTCCACTTAAGTAATGACGAAGCTTATGTTGTTGTCGGTCACCAAGAATCAGACAACTTAACACTATTTAAACGGGACGCACAAAGTGGTAAACTCACACTTCTTCAAAAAGATTTCTACGCACCAGAAGTGGTTTGTGTCGTACCTCAATAAAACCCACTTTTAAGTCTCTTCTTTTTTTGAAGAGACTTTCTTGTTTATTGTGGTAATCCTTGTCAGAAAGCAGTATAATCGTTGTTAGCAGACTTTATAAA
The DNA here is from genome assembly GCF_938030755.1 of uncultured Granulicatella sp. Lineage (GTDB taxonomy): Bacteria > Bacillota > Bacilli > Lactobacillales > Aerococcaceae > Granulicatella. Next base: position 16,345 of record NZ_CALHIF010000075.1, read on the forward strand.
GGAGTGGAAAAATGCTTAATCTTATAGAAATTATTAAAACTATTATTTTAGGAATTATCGAAGGCGTTACTGAATGGCTACCAATTAGTAGTACAGGTCATTTAATTTTAGTAAACGAGATTATTCAATTGGACGTTTCTGCTAAATTCCAAGAAATGTTTAATGTTGTCATTCAACTTGGAGCCATCATGGCGGTTGTACTAGTGTATTTCAACAAATTAAATCCATTTGCAAAAAATAAGAAACGTAAAGAATTCATTGAAACTATTGATCTTTGGAAGAAAGTAATTATCGGATGTATCCCAGCCGTTATTTTAGGATTCATTTTGGATGACTTTATGGATGATTATTTTAATAAACCAATCGTTATCGCATTGGCTTTAATTGTATACGGGGTTGCTTTCATTTACATCGAAAGACAACACAAAAATGTCGAACCGAAAATTAAAAGCTTTAAAGATTTAGACATTTTGACGGCTATTAAAATTGGACTCTTCCAATGCTTAGCTCTTGTACCAGGAACAAGCCGTTCTGGATCAACAATCCTTGGTGGTTTACTTGTTGGAACAAGTCGTTCAATCGCTACTGAATTTTCATTCTTCATGGGAATTCCAATCATGTTTGGTGCTAGTGGATTAAAATTATTGAAATTTGGATTCCACTATTCATTTGCTGAGTTTATTATTCTAGTAGTTGGATTAATCGTTTCATTTGTTGTTTCACTATTCGTAATTAAATTCTTATTAAAATACATCAAACAACACGACTTCCAAGCGTTTGGTTGGTACCGAATTGCACTCGGAATTATTGTTCTTGGAAGTTTATTCTTTAAATAAAGTAAAAGCTGGATTTACTCCAGCTTTTTATTTTTTACCAAAAAAAGGTATAATGAATGTATTCAAATTAGAAAGAAGGATACTATGTCAATACTTTTTGTCGGAATTGGTGGAGCGATTGGAGCAATTCTCCGTTATTTACTTTCTCAACTTCCTTTCCAACATTATTTTCCATTAAAAACACTACTAATTAATTTACTTGGTTCGCTTGCCATCGGATATTTAAGTGCTAAATTCCAACAGGCACATTGGTTCGAAGGAGATCAGTGGCTTTTAATTACTGGAGTCTGTGGTGGCTTTACTACTTTTTCAACATTCAGTATAGAATCCCTCCAGCTAATCCAAAATGGGAATACTCCCCTTGCGATTTTTTATATGATTGTAAGTCTAATCGGAGGTCTCTGTTGTGTGGGAATCGGATTTTTTCTTGGAAACTCTTCATTTTAAATTAGCAATTTTTTAAAAATCAGTTTACAATAGAATAAAGAACAAGAACGGAGGTCTTTTTATGACGAAAAAAGGGGTAACTTTATATTTTATGCGACATGGAGAAACCGTCTTTAACCGCTACAATTTAATGCAAGGATGGTCTGATACTCCTCTAACTAAAGAAGGTCGCCTTGATGCTATTCGTTCTGGTTTAGGAATGCGAGATGTTCATTTTGACGCCGTCTATACTAGTGACTTGCGTAGAACCGTTGAAACTGCACAACTATTTCTTAAAAACCATCCTAATCGTGATAATCTCACGATTGAAATGATGCCAGAATTTCGTGAAGTTTTCTTTGGAAGCTTAGAAGGGAAATCTGCGAATGACTTATGGAGCGAGTTGTATAAAAAACTTCAAAGAAACTTTGATGACTTGGGCGGAAGAAATATTCAAGAAGAACTTAATGGGTTGAAAGAGCTAGACCCTGATCACCTTGGTGAAAACTTTATGGAGTTTTGGTTACGTGTTGAAAAAGGTTTACTAAAAGTAGTAAATCAACACAGAGATACGAATCATAATGTACTGATTGTCAGCCATGGCATGACTATTCGAAATATGCTACATGAATTAATTCCAGACTTTCAATTATCAGAACTTATTGGAAATGCTTCATTGAACATTGTTGAATATTCAGAAGGAAAATTCAATTTGAAAGCTTTAAACCAAACGAATCACTTTGCTCTGCGTAAAGAAGCAAAAGATGATGACTTTAGTTTCATTCCAATAAAAATGCGTGATCAATAAAGAATTGCATGTCAATTAAAACTTTGTTACAATAGGAACCTAGGGAATTCCCTAGGTTTTTACTTTTATATGGGGTCGTTACGGATTCGACAGGTATAGGTTGAGCTTTCAATGCATTCCGTAGGTTACGTCTACGTAAAAACGTTACAGTTAAATATAACTGACAAACAACAAACAAACACTTTAGCTTTCGCAGCTTAATAACTGCTTGCTAAGATCTGTCCGGCATCGCCCATGTGCTCGGGTCCAGGTCCTATAACCAGTGGGATACGATTCACTTTTCCGTCTGTCTAAGTGAATAAGAGATTATCAGACTAGCTGAAGATGACGCTTGTTTATCAGCTAATCAGTAGCTAATTTTAAATAGATAAACTATGAATGTAGATTTGATTGTGTCGATATACTTGGACAGGGGTTCGACTCCCCTCGGCTCCATTTTTAACGTTTCCTAGCGTTGCATAACGTTGCAAAACCCTATAAAATCAACGTTTTAATTTCTTTGCTTTTCATAGTATTTCCGATTTCACGGAACAAATACGGAACAAAAAAATAAGCCTACCCCGAAAGGTAGGCTTAAATGCTTTATGAAAGCAATTCATTTACGCGATTTTGAACTGCTTGTGCATCGTAACCAGCGTTTGTTAAGTTATCGAAACGCTCTTGGCCGTTACCCCATAGTCCTTGAATGACCTCTTGAGCCACGCTTTCGAGATTAGTATAATTGTTTTGATTGTACTCGCCACTTAGAAGGCTGTTGACTCTATCTTGCACCTCTTGTGCATTATATCCTGCATTTGTTAGTCTGTCATAACGTTCTTGACCGTTGCCCCATAAGCCTTGTAATACCTCTTGCGCCACGCTGTCAAGGTCAGAATTAGCACTATTGCTATTGCTAGGTGTTTCGCCGTTTAAGATTGTGTTAACTCTGTCTTGTACAGCTTGCGCATCGTAACCAGCGTTTGTTAAGTTATTGAAACGCTCTTCACCGTTTCCCCACAATCCTTGTAGAACTTCTTGAGCGACTTCATCTACTGACTTACCGCCACCACGTTTTTGAGTTGGCTTTTCTGATTGAACACTTTCTTGAACAGTAGGCTCGCTTGAAACTTGCCCGAGCATTTCATCAACTGTTGAGCCTAGACTCGCAAAGTATTGCATGCGTGAAACGAAATAATTTTTAACACTTTCTGTCGTTCCGCCGTGTAATTCCATACTACGATGTGGGCAAGTTGTTGGCACGAACTCGTGATGTAATCTAACAGTGCTAGTATTGATTGGTAAGCCATAATAGATTAAGTCTTCAGTAGCTTGCATCAACGTCATGTCTTCATTTTGAAGAAATTCTTCATCGCTTACCTTCATGCTCTCGCATACTTCGTAGCCGATTGAACGGCAGTTACTCCACCAATCGCCAGTGTGATAACCAATATTAAACGTATCAATTACTCGAGCAATAGTGTTGCGATTGCAATAATAATGTGCAATTCCTAATGCTTTATCACGATAGCGTAACCAATCTACGTACTGTTCTGGTGTCATGCTTCCAGCGTCATTGTGAATTACTACAAATTCTAAATTAAATAATTTCCCGCTGTCGTGCATAAGTGTTTCATTGATTTTCTTTACCATAATATTTCCCTCTTTTCTTGATTTTTAATTTATAAAAGGCAGGTGCATCTTATGCATACCTGCCTAATCCATTTCTATTGATTATTTGGTCGTTCGTATGTCATTGCGCGTGTGCTGTCGCTTACTCCGCTTGTAGTTGGATCATTAACGACACCCACGATAACGAATACTGCAAACAACGCGTTGATAAATACTAACAATTTGTCGATTGTTTCACCTAACTCTAAACGAACATTAAATACAGCTAGAAATGTTTGTAATAACAACGCTAAAGCCGGTACTAAAGTAAGCCAGAATGTCTTATTTAAAATACGTACTTTCCAATTGATCATCATAATTATTCAACCTCTTCCTTATTTGTAATTTTCTTAAATTTATTTTCTTGTTGTTGTCGCATCGTTTTAAGATACGGTTTAAGTGGTTCAGGGAATGGCAATCCTAATGCCTCCCAATTCTCAGCTAACGAAACCGCGTAGCTGAATATAAAAAATAAGCATGTGGTTACACCGATTTCTCGATGCCCAAATGCTCTTGCATACATCGCAGTCACAATAACTACAGCACAAACCAATGCATGTCGTAATAATCCGTTAGTGCTTGTTTTACTATCAAATCGTTTCAATTTAAATGCTTTGATGTATCCAGACACCACATCAAAGCATATTAGCCAAAACAGGATTTGAATGTATGGGCTGCGCATCAATCCTTCTAAATGCATCTTTAATACATGAAATTCTACATCTAAATTTATCATCTACTACAACTCCATAATTTCTACTACTGTTTTATATTTTTTGATTTCTTCACGCTTATTTGCGTTGTCTTGCTCTAAACGTTGAATGTCTTCTGAAAGATTTTGAATTTTCTGTTCATACTGTGCTTTCTCTTCATTCATACGATTAATATCTACCTGCTTAGTAGTCACTTTCTCTTCTAATGCAGTAATTCTATTTTTAATTTGTTCTAATTCCATAATATTACCTCCTTAAATCTTAAAACTAACATTGTCAAAGCCTAACCAAGATGCGTCGACATTATTTTTTATGACGACACGACCATCACTTGAGATACTTAATGCTGCAGTTCCAAAACTGTCATTCATGGCAAAAACATAAAGTTGATTTTTAGGCCTATATTCCTCTGGAAGATTTAGTATCACTGTCTCTTTTGATATTTTGCCTCCTCTAGCTACTCCTTTGAAATGCACAATACCATCCACTGTTTTAGAATATCGCACTTCCCCATATTCTGTACGATGTTGCCATCCATTTTGTAAATTAGCGGTTTTCCATCCCGTATCAACGCCAGTAGTTACTATTCTAATCCAATCACTCCAACGATTTGAATCGCACCGACGCATAAAGAATTGATCTGAGTTAAACGGCACATAGAACTGAACACAATAACTCGAATCGTTGCTGTGAGTGATTACATTTACGTAACCATAATTATTCGTTTCTGCAGGATTGTGCTGCACACCAGTCGCGTGATAACTTCCAGCATTTCTTAAATTGTTGAGATCACCACTGTATTTTAACGATTTGCCTTCTCTAGACGTTAAGGCAAATTCCTGGATTGGCCGTCCTCGTGACATTATTCCTTCTTCAACATTTAAAGAACTGTGAAACGCAACTGGAAGGAATGATTCGAAGTGTCCATCTAATTCAGGGAATCCACCTACAGCGACTCTATTATCTCCCCAGGCCCAAAGCACTCTAGATGAGCGTACTAAAAGAATAGAGTCTACTAGGTCGCTCAGCTTATCTTGGATAACTAGACGAATGTTATATGCCTTAGAAATCTCATAGAACGCTCCACAATCAAATTGACGATTAATCCGTTCTGTACTCTCATTTGTGAGATTAACTGCATCAATCCATCTATTAGCTTTCTTGGCTGAATATTGGATTTTAAGCGTATATGGATTCCGATTAATTCCATCAATTACTAATGGACTTACATTAGCAGCGACAGTTGCGATGATAGTCTTATTGGTTCCATTGCCTGTTCTATTGGCTAGGAAGCCGATGATTTTAGGAACGTAATAATCCCATACTTTGATAGTCTTTGACTTTGTTGCAGTTCGGCCGCGTGAGTCAGTAACCTTTGCAGTAACTTCTAAATTCCCAGCTTTATTGGCTGGAAAGTCTCCTGTTGCTGATCTCACAACTAAATTATCTACTGTTAACTCTGTAGATACGATAGTTGAGCCGTGAGAGCCTGCTGCATTGACTGCTTCAACTCTCATCACTGATTTGTCCTTCACATAATTTCCAAGTGGAATGAATTCTGCTAATTTCGCCGTTCTTTCAGAGATTGTTACATCCTCAAGCATTGGGACGATAGAAGCAGGAACTTTAATCGGAATTCCTCGCTTATACACATCATTTCCAATCTTGTCATTGCCTCTGAATGTACGTACACACACATCTAGCAGTCCAGTATCGCTGTTAGTGATACGTGCTGCATAATCTATTGGAACTGTGAGCTGAACGCTTGTATCGTGTCCAGTTCCTAAATCAATCCATCCGCTGTCATTCACTTGCCACCAGACTTGATGCCTAAACTCATTGACCTTCTTATCAATCTTGATAGTAACTGTCTGCCCTAATTCTGTTGCTGAAACTGATTCGATAGCACTGGCGCGTGGGATATTTGTTAATCCAAGTGTTCCACTGAACCAGTTAATATTGCCTTGGTTAGCAACATTAAGAATTCTTGCCCAGAATGTGATAGTCTTGCTGCCGTCATCATTGTGAGGGATTGTAATTGTTCCGCTGCCTAATAGCACTCTGTCTGTGTTCCGCAAATCAAAGCTGACATACTTAGCAATTACTGTTTGATCGTTAATAGTAGCTTCTGCCCAAGTCTCGTTATTTAAGTCATATACCCAACCGCTGCCACGCTCTAACCACAGATTATATTCAACTGGTGAGTCGTTGTTCTCGATGCTGTAATCAGTCTCGGTAACTTCCATAGCAAGCTTTGCATATCCACTATTAGTGAACTTTTCAATCCTAACCATTTACAGCACCTCCTACATAAGATATAACAGTGAATTCATTGTTATATCGCTCGAAAATATGATTGGCAATCGTGACACTGTTCCAGAATGTCGCGCTGACGATGTTCATTTGCTGCCCAGAGACATACGCCACGACTCGGCCACTATCAATGAATTCCATCCGTTCATTCGTATAACGTGTTTGAAGTTTTTCTCCATTCTTTCCGATAAGCAAGCCGTCTTCATCAACATTAAAATATGTTGAGATAGCATTCAATAGAACGCTTGATTGTTCCATATTCAGCTCTACTGCTTTTGTTCTCTGCCCTAGTCCCTTAATCTCTTCTGCAGTTTCTTGAATTCTTTTATAAGACTCTTCCAAATTACTGAATCGCCCAGTTAAATCTCGGAAAGTGTCTTCTGTCACTTGAGACTTGTTGATAATCTCCATGACCTTAGCGTATTGGTTAGCGTGTTCCCTATTACGATCTTCAAATTCTTTTTGAAGCCGTTCCAGCTCTTTGTCGTCTTTCTTTAATACAGGTTCCCATTTGCCATTTGTGTAAATCTTTGGTACATCTTTCCCTGAAACGCTCGTGTCAGTCCACAAATCTCCAGGGCTGGGATTGGTTGGGGGAGTTGGACCTATTAACTTGTTAACAATAAAGTCTTTGATAACAATAGAGCTGATTGCAACAACTTGATTACCTTCCATTGCTTCACATACAAATGAGGCTTCCCTATCAACATCGTTAACAGTAACTGACAATTCATTGCTACCTTTTATATGCTGTTCATTCCATACTGCATCGTTTGTTCCATACTTACTCACTCGTTTCCAACGGTAAGAAAAGCGGTTATTCATTGGAATATCCATCTTGCTTACATTAGCAATTAATTTAGTTGCTATATTACTATTTTGGAATACTACACCATCAGTTGATTGAATGCTCATTACAAAAGGCACTTCAGTGAAGTCAAATAATCGTTCTTTAATCAACGTACTCAAACGTTGTACTCTCTCAGAGATTGTGTCTGGATTTTCAACCACATTAGTAATGGTTACTTTCCCAACATTAGGCTGTGATAGCCGCTTTTTCAATTTAGAGATACGAGCTTCAATCTGAATAGCTGGTTGATAGTCATTATCCACAATCGAGGCACTATCACCAATGGATGTCCCTTTAGGAAGTAGAGTTATATCTACTTCATAAGTAGCCTCTGGATAAGCTCTTTTCTTGAGCTGTAGCATTGTCTCTTTAAAGAGTGCTTCTTGAGTCTTGGCTTCACTCTGGTAAGTATCTACGATATATCCACCATCACGCTCGACATTATCATGACGGCTCCAGCGTTTTCCTTCTAGAATGTCATGAAGAGTGTCCCCACCAACCCAGTAACGCCCATCGTTGTATTTAAACCCTTGCAGCGTCAATCCGTCTGCACCGTGAGCTCGTAGCGCTGTTGCAAGATGTTCAATGCTTTCTTTCTTTGTAATCTTGCTTACGTTAATTCCATACTCTAGACGGATTTTCTTATCTTCTCCAATACGCTTATGGAAGTTAACAAGTTTACGATGTACTTTCCCATGAACAAATTCATAGCTGAAGCTCAGCTCTACATCAAATGCTTTAGCAATCCTTCTCATGCGTTTAACGGCAGTCTCGAAGTTCTCAACCTTAATACTTCTCTTGCTACTATCTGGAACATCGTTCACTCCGATTTCCCAGCCAGAATCTAAGGAAGCAGCAGCAAAGTACTCTTTGAGCGTTCTAGAAGTGCCATCTAGTGGCCATACTGTTTCTCCAAGCAAGTCCAGTCCACCGTCTTCACAATAGAATGTCTTGCTATCATTATCTTGCTCGATTGATACAATCTCGAAGCCTCGTGTCTGAGTTCCGTCTACAACGAATACATAGCATCCATTAATGATTTTCTCAAGTTCTGGATTGCCATCCTTATCGACAGTAAACTCATAAGTTCCAACTCCAGTATCTAGATCTTGTTCAAACCAATCATCATAAGCAATCAATCCGCCAGCTAAGTCAAAGCTTAACTGGCATAGTGTTTCATATCGTCTGTTAGTTACTGTTATCATATCCATCGCTCCTTAAACGTAGCTTCTACAACTGGAATCTTATTGTCATCACCAAGAATGGCAACTTCTGTAATTCCAGGCTGGATAGAGAATACTTGACTTGCAGCATTGATGTACTTACGTTCACCGTTAATAGTGAGATTGTTTTCAGCACTATCAAACATAACTAAATCATTAGTGTTAATTACTGCTGGGCCATTCTCATAGCCGTATTGCACTACCTTCCCATTAGGATGCGTGAAAGATATCATCTTATATGCTTTTCCTGCTGTAAACTTGTAAATAGGATAGACAGGAGCCGTACCTTCGTTGTTGAAAATAAGCTTGTTCGATTCCCTTCTTGCAGCCTTCTCATTTTTAGAGATAGCAAAAGGGTTAAAACAGTGAATTTCAAAGGAACCTTCTGAGTATCTGAATGTAATCAGATTATAGTCAGTAGTTCCAGCAACTATGCCCTCGTAATACACGTCTGGCTGATAGCCAAACTCAAAGCGACTCAATCCAGGCACTAGCAGCGCACGTTGAAGAGCAATCTTGCTCTTCTCAATGCGATCACCTAAAAGAGTGAATTTTACTTTAATCACTCGCTTTCCGAATCGTCTACGAATGAACCGCTCACCATCCACAAGAGCATACTTCTTAGAAGTGGTGCTAATGCTTGGAGTGAATCCAAAATCAATATTATTAATAATTAATAAATCGCCAAGCTCTTGGCCGTTTACCTTGAAGCTAAACATTAGCGCTCACCTCTCTTCCGTTGTTCTCGTCTATTGTGTTTTGTCTGCTCGTCTGTGACATAAGGTGTAATTTGTTTTCCTACAACTTTGCCATCAAGCTCGACTGTAGTGTGAATTTCTACTACTTGATTATTATCTGGCTCTGTATCGTATCTGTATTGCTCTGGTTTCCATGCTCCAATTCGAGCAGCTTGTTGTTTAGATAACTGGATTCCACCAGCTACAGCAACATTGCTGCCGATTTCAACATCGTTAAACACTTGATTATCCAGATACTTGTCTACTACTTCGTTAATATCTTCTGCGATAGCTTGAACAGTAGTCTTAACATCTTTGAATCCTAGCTGTAATCCTTCCTGCAAGCTGTCCATGATTGCATTTCCGTGTGGGATTAATAATCGTCTGTCATAGCTGATTGGTCCTTTATGCTCCGCAATCCAGTTAGCGATTCCTCCAACGAAATTCTTAACACCTTCGAATGCTGCTTTGATACCGCCTAGAAATCCATCGATAATGGCTTTCCCTGCCGCCCACAAGTCGATTTTCCCCAAGCTGGAAACAATGTTACCACCCATTTCTCCTATCTTGCCGAGTACTTTTGGAATCATTTGTACTAATCCTTTAATCAAGCTGGATATAATTTGAACACCAGCATTTAAAATCTGAGGTAAGTTGTTCCAGATTGTAGTCACAAGATTAGTAATCATATTGATTCCTGTGTCCACTAAGCCTGGAATTCTCTGGATAATCCCACTGATTAAATTAGTAACAACTTCGAATCCAGAACTGATGAATTGAGGTGCGTTGCTGTAGATTGTTTGCAGCAACGATGAAATCAAATCAATTCCAGCTTGTAAGATGCCTGGAGCAGCTTGAACCAATCCATCGATTAGTTGGAACACGAAATCTGTCCCAGCTCGGAAGATTGATGGCCAGTTCTGCATAAACGACTCAACAAGTCCATTAACGATATCACTTACAATATTCAGCAACCCTGGTATTGCTTCTAGCGCGCTGTTGTAAATTCCCATGACCATATCGCTTCCCATTTGCAGCAATTCTGGAATTGAGTCCATGATTGAGCCTAAGTTCTCTCCTATAGCTGCACTAGCTAATTCAAACGCTGATTCTAGGATGTCTGGAACACCTTTGACAACGTTCCACAACATTGGCAAGAAGTTATCTACAAAGAATGTCTTTGCAGTATCTGCTAATGCTATTAGAGCAGGCTCTACATCCTCACCAAGCGCTAAATCTCCTAGTAAGTTGTGCGCTGCAGCCTTCATCGCATTAAATGAACCAGTGAAGGTAGTGGATGCTTCCTTCGCAGTTGTTCCAGTAATATCAAGATTATCTTGAATCGCGTGGATAGCTTGATACACATCATTCAGATTGTTGATGTCGTATTTAGTTCCAGTAAGCTTTTCTGCATCTCTTAATAAGCGCTGCATTTCTTCCTTAGTACCACCATATCCAAGTTTTAAGTTATCCAACATGGTATAGTTTTGCTTTGCAAATCCTTGATAGGCTGTCTGGATGCTCTCCATTGAAGTCCCCATCTTGTTTGAGTTATCGGCCATATCTATCATTGCCATGTTGGCCACTTCTGCAGCCTTCGCAGTATCACCGCCCAACGATTGCAGCAAGCTTGCACTGAAGCCTGTCACGTTTTCCATATACGCGTTTGCAGATAGTCCAGTCGTTTTATATGCTTCATCAGCATACTTAATGACTTGAGTTGCATTATCCTTGAACAGCGTTTCAATACCGCCAAGCGATTGCTGCAAGGAAGCTCCCTCGCTTAATGCAGCAGTGATACCAGTCTTAATAGCGGCACCAATTCCAAGTGCTGCAGCAATTTTTAAGGCTGCTCCTTTAAAGCCGCTCATGAAGCTGGTTCCTGCTTCCTGTCCAGAACTTGCTACTTCTGAACCCATCGCTTTCTGAATCATTCCCTTAATTCCTTGAGCTGATGGGATAATTTGAACATAAGCAGCTCCTAATTCTGTTGCCATTAGTCATCCTCCTTTCTTAACAATTTCTCTCTTTCTCTTAAGAAGTCCTCGCTTGATTCAAATCCAATCAAGTCGCTTGTTTTCGATTTTTGCTGCGATTTTGTCAACAGTGCGACCATTGATTGAGGATAGTTGCGACCGTTCATGCCATCTTTAGTCTGCTGCCATATCAACACGTTTAACTTGTCTTGTATTCCAGCGAGCAGCATAGTCTCAAACGGAACTTCGATATCATTCATCTTCATTTTGATTCTTGAGTCTTCTCTTAAACCAAAAGAAAAAACGGCCACCATTTTTAATGGCAGCCGTCTGTAATCGTATATTTGATATGTTTCAGCAAGATCACAGATAAGCGCGTCTTCATCAGTCGCTATCATTTTAGCGAGGATTAAGATTTTTTTAATTCTTTATTTTCAAAAATAGTTTTCATAGTGTTAACAACATCATCTTTTGTCACTAATCCATGCTCATTGCGCATGCTGTTTAAGAATGCTTTGGCTTCATCCTTAAATACAAACTCGACTAAATCTGGAAGATATAACACGCTCTTTTCTACCTTTGAAAGTGCCTCTAAAAAATCGTAACTCTCAAGTAATTCTTCAGCGATACTGTAATTGAATCCTTTTTCTGTTGTTCCTGTAATCATTTAATTACCCCTTCTTTTCAATATGTTCATAGTGAGTAAAGCCGTTTGAATCTGGGAATGCAGATACTGTGCTTTCATATCCGAGTGTTTCAGAGTCTGAGTATGAAATTTCTCCAATCTCAGTTAACTTAGCCACAGGAATAACTACACGTTTTAAGTATCCGCCTTGAAGAACAGAATCAATAACCATAACTTGTGGCTCAGCTTCTTCTAGTCCTACTTTAATTGTAATTCCTGTTTCAAGGGAGCCTTCAACATTATTTTTTCCATAAACAAATTTAAGAACATTGATATTCAATCCTTCAATATACGTCATTTTGAATTTGTCTGTTTTATCCTTCTGTGTAGAGTTAACGATAACGCCACCCCATGCTTTAACATCTTCAGTTGATGCCGTATTTTCATTTTTAATTCCTTCGTCAGAAATGAACCCTAGATTTTTGAATGCTGGATCTAGTTCAGTTTTAGCATCGGTTGGCAATGCTGTATTTAATGGTGCGACAAACACAGCACCAGTGACTTTAGGCTTAACGGCCGTAACTTTAGTTGCATCGTTTTTATTTTCTGCCATCACAATTCTCCTTTGATTAATAGTGTTTGATATCAAATACTGCTTGATATCTATATTTTTTACTTTCCGTATCTGTGTATATGTAGTCACTATTAAGCGATACACCAGATACATCATCTAATTCGACTAACATCTCAACTGCAGCCTTAACTGCTTCATTCAACTGTGCAGCCTTGTACATCGTTGAATCGTAGCTCTGAAATACAATAGTTGAAGACTTGAGATGTTTTCTCTTTCCGCTGCCAGTCTGTTCTATTAATACGAATCTTTCTGGCATCTTAGCTGCACGCTCCATGACTACTTTGCAGTCAAGTTTAGTAACTAAGAAATTGCGAATCGTTTCAAGAATCATCATCTCACCGCCTTTAATAGAGTATTATTCTTTTTTGTGTCCTTGATTGCCTTTACGGTGGTAGCTTTAACACTCGCATTGGCCCGAGTTTTACCTGTGAAAGTAGATACTTCATATCCATCTCCAGCTCTCCCTTTGATTGCTTCAGCGCGTTCTCTGAGCATTGCTTTCACTTCTTCTGAGCGAAGCATATCTCGAACACCTTTACTGTTCAGTTTAAACTTGAAATCATTCATATCTTTCCACTGTCACCTTCTTATGCCAACGAGTAGGAACTAGCTCCTCAATCCCTTCCTGGACAGGGCCAAAAGAACGGAACTTCTTGCCAAAGAACTCAATAGTCTTATCTTCCCATTCGTGAGTGTCTCCTTTAGGGATGCCCAGCAGATAGACTGCTTTCTTTCCTTCAAGTTGCACGGAATTAATAACATCATCGGCACTAGCTGTAGCAACAAGGACATCCTCTACTTGAACTGCTTGCTCTTCTAGGATGTCAGCTCCAAATCCATCGCTGCCAGTTTTGACAGTTTGATATAGAGTGACTGTAATTCCTTTAATTTCCATAAGGCTCAATCACTCCAAATCTCTGAGTTGTTAGTTTTAACCGTTTCTTTTCTGACTCCTTAATAAAGATGCCGCCTCCTGGAACTAAATACGAGCCACTAACCGAGTACCCCATTGCACTCTGTGCGAATTGTGTCATCGGTTCTTGAGTCGTTGAAGTCATTAGAGCACGAGAAACGACATCAACTGTCACAGACTTAACAACATTTCTAAAACTTTCACGCTCTAGAATCATATTGTCTAAATCTTTTCCATATTGATAAGCCTCTTCACGCAGCATGTCTGATACTGTATCAAGAAGCGCTTCGGCTCGTTCTCTTTCAGTAGGCTGTAGATTTCTCCACATCTTCTGTAAGTCATCTAAAGTAGCAAATGAAGCCATTAGTCATCATCCTTTGCTTCTTTCTTTTTAGTTGCTTTTTTCTTTGGTTCTTCTAATGGCTCCCATGAGCCAGACAGCACGCTGTCTGACTCAATGATGACACCATTATCTTTATTGATATATTTCATATCGCTGCCCTACGCTTCTTCAACGCGTGCGAAGGC
>NZ_CALHIF010000076.1 GCF_938030755.1 uncultured Granulicatella sp.
TAATAAAAACACCCCAAAAGTTAGATTTTGTGTCTAACTTTTGGGGTGCACTTCAGTTTTGCTCAGGGGGCTATCTTTATAAAAATCAAGTAAAAATGAATTTAGCAGTCTTTTAGATTTAGTTTTTCTATAAAAGTTTCAATAGTAATATTGTCAATAACAGTACAGTCGCCATCTTTATAAAAGATGTTATTAAATTTATTGAGTAAGAAATTTGTTCGTTCATTAATCTCTTTTTCACCGAAAGTACTATACTCTCTAAAACAATTATTAAGAAATAATGATTTTACAACAGTATTGTCTAGTTTATCGATTATGCATTTTTTTGTTTGGAAGTTTGCAGCACTATATTCGTTTTTAGTATTTAGCTTATTTGTAAGTAAAGTTAAATTTCCAATTATATTAGGGTCAGAGATACTTGAATCGCTTTTAGGAATAATGTGTTCTATTTCCCAAGTGTAATTCATTGAATATGAATTCAATGGTTCTGAAAAATTGATAGAAGCAATACCATAATATTTTTCGAGTGTGATAAGAATAAATCTTGTAAGTTGTTTGTGATTCTTGTAAAAATTATCTATTAGAGTGTTGTAAAACAAAAAAGGTTTTAGCAGTTCTCGTAAATCTTCAAAGTTATAAATAGGATTAGTATAACTTCTATTGCTTTTTTTCTTGATGGCTTCTACGACAGAGATACCATAAATTTTTTCCATTTGCAGTGTTAAATCTATTTTTGAACTATTTTTCATAAATAATACTCCTTTTAGTTAGAATACCAAAATAGTAAGCGCTTTACAATATTGATTCAGTTTTTTGTTAAAAGTGTTGGGAATGAAAATCCATTTTTTTGGAAAAAATATCAAAAAAATTTCTTTTTTCAAAAAGCCTATTGCAACAAGGGTTTCAGCAGGTTATAATTATATGAAAACGGTTTTATAAAAATGTCTTATAACGGAGGAACAAAAGAAATTAATCAAGTATAAGAGTATATTTTAGGCTTAATAATAAGGTTTTTTGGAGAATGTTTTTTGAAAACAAAGGAGATGCTTAGCTGCCCGAAATTCACTTATAAGTGAATTTTGGGATTCTGCACAATTGGGAGGGGTTTTTATGGCAAAATACCGGGTAACAAAGAAGATGATTGACGAAGTAGAAGGCTTAACGTACGAGGAACAAGTCAAAGTTTTCGCGGTATTAATGATATTACAAGAAGAAGGGCTTTCTCCAGAAGTACGTGAAAAATGGGAACGAGGAAAGCACGGGAAAAGATGTTTAAGGATTCCAATTAGTCGAGAAACAGAAGAGGGGGAAACTGAAGATGACCTACCTAACAAAAAGGTTAAATGTATTGAAATCTCGCTGCCCTGAATTTAAGCAAGATCTGCTTGAAGAATATCATCTTCAAAAGGTGTCTCTAAGGGTTATCAAACTGCGACTAGAATTAGGCTTATCTCAGAAAGAGATGGCTAATGCTTTAGGAATGTTAGAATCCCAATACTGCAGATTAGAAAAAGGGAAACACAATCCAACAGTCTTGTCTTTGATTGAACTGACAGATTTATTCGGATACGATTTTGAGATTAAAATTAAAAAGAAAAAATAGAAACTCAGTTACTATTTGTGGAGCACTAAATAAGGATGTTGAATAAATAAAGACCCAACAAGTTTAAAACACGTAAAATTTTGTTTTAAACTTGTTGGGTCTTTCTTATAAGTACATAATTTGTTTATGCTTTCATATTGTATATATGAAATAAAAAGTAGAGATATAAATTAGCAGCATTTTAATCTAGTGGACTTTTCTAAAACATATTGAGCAAAAAGATAAGACTGAGCTTTTATCGCATTGTCCAATAATGAAATTATTAATTTCTCTGTCTCTGAATTAACAGAATATGTTTTGTTTGAAATAGAGTATTTATTTTGAAAATGGGTATTTAAACAAGCATATTTTTCATCAAGTGATAGTCCGTGTATTTCTTTTTCCATCGAATTTTCAAGTGATGATATTTCATCATTTATAATATGAGCTATGTACTTTCTATAATGTTGTGGAATTCTAAATAATTTCTTAATAAAATATTTAAAATCTGGATTGTTTTCATTGATAGTTACTTTTACATCAATAGCATGGTCGTTTCTAATGAAAAATCCTACATTAATTGAAGAAGTGCAATTGATTCTTGAAAAAATTGGATGGAAAATTCTGCCGTCAAGATCATTTGATCTAGAGCTGTTACAGCATTCACAAAAATAAACTAAGTTTATTGGAGATAAGATGTATTGTTGATACTTACTTTTTGGCAATACATGTTCTATAGTTTTTATAATTTTAAAAGTTGGATTATAGGATAGACCACATACTGGACACATCTCTGAATTTTCTAACATTGGAATTATATGCTGTTTATGTTTACACCAAAAATTATCAATTTTATCGGGTGATAAAATTGAGTTGTTTTCACCAATCAAATTCATATCAAATTGATAATTATTAATAGAATCGGAATAAATTTTATTAGATTCAGCGGTTAAATAATATTCGAGTTGATTGAAAATTTGTTTGTCTTCTTCTGTTATGTCGGGAGATTTTAAGTAGTCTCGAAAATTTTTCAGATGATCTTTTTCTTCACGTGTTATGCTTGTTAGCATTAATCTTCCTCACTTTCATTTAATTCTGAAAGTAATAAATCTTTATAGAGCATTCCGTCTCTACCAAATGTTAGATCTTTAATATCCTCATATGTAAGATCATATTTTGCAGGATTGTCTATTATATCTTTAATTAAAAGATAAAATCCTGATTGATATTGGTCGAGCTGAAAAATAGTGTTTGTAAGTGTTGATAGATTTTCGCCAAGTGTCTCATATGTTGGCTCTACCATTTTTATTCCGCCATCTTCATTATTTTGAATAAGTTTTACGCAATCTTTTGGGATTTCCTGGACTATTATTGGAGAATGAGTTGTCAATATACAAAGTCCATTTTTTTTACGCATAATCTCTGAAATGCTACGAATATAATTCGAAATCATTGGAGGGTGTAAAAAAAGTTCAGGTTCGTCAATAAGAACAAGACTAAATTGTTCAACTTCTACTATTAGGGTAGTTATTGATAATAAGATAATTTTTTGTCCTGCACTCAACTTATCAAAAGATAGCCATAAATCATCGTCGTTTTCGACCGTATCCATTGCCTCAACAATAGGTAATATATCACCGTGAAAACCTTGATATCGTAAAATGTCTTTAAAAAATAGCCAATTGTCGCGATGATCTCTAAGCTGATTAATCAAGTGTAGAAAATTAGAATATAAATCTTTTAGGTTAACGGGTGTAGTTCCGTTTTGGTAAATACCAAGATATTTAACATTTCCATTCTCTCCAAGAGGATTACCCGATTCTAGGAATAGATTATCAAAAGGGCTAAATGAAATTAATATAACTTTTGAAAAGTAATCTCGAGGAGAATCAATCTTTATATCCTGACGTGAAGAAAAACAGATTTGTAAGTTTTGATTATCTTTTCTAAATAGGGATTCTTCTTGTATTTCTTGATTAATCGCTAATAGTAAAATATCCTTTAAAAATGTTGTTTTACCAGATGCATTCGCACCTATAATTGCGTGGACGTTTTGTGGGAAAATGTACTCAGGATCTGAAACAAAATTTATTTCTGAAAGTAATTTGTCATCAAACAAATATTTATAAGTTATATTATAACCTTCTCTGTTACCAGCATCTGCCAATGGTTTTAAAGTAAATTCAATTCTTTCAATAGCTTCTTCTAAAGTATAACCTCTAAAAAAAGATATATTTACTACATCTTTAGAGAAATATATATTTTTCGTATCCTTGTCATAGGAAGAGCATAAGTCATTTAAATCATTTAATATTTCTTGACATTGATTTTGATTAAAGAATTTGTGCAAGTTGTAGTAAAAATCTTTGTTGCCTAGACTTATAAAATCCTCAGGTAACTTCTTATAAACATTTTCAGTGTCAAATTCATCTAATGCAATATATTTTTCGTTCATAGTAGTAGCGTTTATGTTAGCTATACTGATAGCACCTATTTTTATTAACTTACCATTATCTTTAGGAATATATACTTCAAATAATGTTCTAAAGCCATAATCATCCCATTTATTTTCTTCAAAAAACAAAAAGTCTTTATATCCATTGTATGATTTAGTCTGATCGATATATCTAGCAAAAAATTTATAGTTCATAAAATTATATACTCCTTATCTAGAAAAATTATTTTTAAGTAATGAAATCAAAAACTACAATAAAATGTCTAAAATTTCGTGTGATCTAATAAAAAAGCTTAGCAAATATATAACTCTCAACTAAAATGTGAAAACAATAATATCTTTGATGTATAAAATATTCGAGAGTTTAAGTAGTGAGTCTAACATTCATTATTATTTTAGCAAAATACTAATAAACATTCTATATATAGTTAATTGTAAATTATGAATTATAAATTTTCAGTACAAAAGAATTCATGTGGAATACTGACTAAATTTTAAACGGCAAAAACCATATTATTTATATTTATAAAAGAAAAAGCACGATTTTATAAGGAAAATATACGTAGTTCAATATAGAGATTAGCTAGTTTCGAATTCTATTTTAGGAGAAAAAACTATGAAAGTATGGACAGAAACTGAAGAAAAAACAACTCAACTTTTCGAGCAATTCGAAGGGGTTATTTATCATGTAATGAAAAAACTCAATATTCAAAGGAATAATGCTGAGTATGACGATTTCCTACAAGAAGGACGGTTGTTGTTACTAGAAGCTTATCAAGAGAGTAAACAAAATCCACTTGAATCTTTGGATGCAGCGAAACAGTTTAACAGCTATCTTCAACGAAAATTATATTGGAAGTTTCTCAATCGAATTACTAAGAAGAACATCGAAACGGTAGAGTTTAATCAGGATTGGATGCAAGAATCGGAAAATGACCCTTACTGGGTTGAGGTAGAATTCGACTATAGGGAATTTTTCCAAAGACTAACAAAACTCCAAATGAAAACATTGCAATATTTGATGCAAAGTGATGAACCCGTCGCAAAATATGCTAGAAGAATAGGGCGAACTCGTTCGTCGGTTCAACAGGATATTCTATCAATTCGAAAGAAAATGAAAAAATTTTTAGACAAGCATAGCAAAATGGAGTCCTAATTGGTTTATATAGATGTAGAAGTCATGACACTACAAAACAAAAATCAAATAAGGAGGACATAACCATGTCAGAAACATTTAATAAAGCAACATTGGAAGTATTCTACCAAGACGCGGAAAAAGGAAAAGTGAAAAAATTTAAGAGTCTTCAAAACTTGAAGCAAGGTGCAACGCATGATGCTGTGATGACAGTCTCAGATGCAATCGATACTCTTGCCAAAGAAGCGATGACCTACTGCGATACAGTTGTTCGCACACGACACGACAGAAACTAATAAATAAAGGAGGAAAATATCATGGCTAATGAAACAACTACAGTTAAAGAATTATATTTAGGCTTTACAGGAAGTGATGGAAAAACAAAGCGTCTTGTTATCGCACATCCGGAAGATAATCTGGATGCCACGACTACTCGTGCAGCGATGAAAAAGATTGCGGATGCTAACCTATTCGAAAAACAAGGAATTCAATTGTATACGAACGGGGAAAGTGCTAGCTATATGACTCGTATTAAAAATGAGATCTTCAACGACAAAAAGAAGAAATGAGTAAATAAAGGTTAGGAAGATGAGCTAGAAAGTTTTCAAGAATAATTTTCTAGCGGGGATGGAGAATCATCTATTAATGGTGGTTCTCCTAACCTTCTCGAAATGATGTAAGGGAGGAAAATTTATGAAAACATCATTTTACTATTTACAATCCGGTTTTTTTGCCCTTGGAGCCATTGTGGGAGGTTTTCTTGGAGGGAAAGATGGCCTTTTGTATGCGTTGCTGGTCCTTGTGATTCTCGACTATGTAACAGGAGTTCTAAACGCAATCGATCAAAAGCGACTTTCTAGCTCTGTTGGGTATAAGGGGATTGCTCGTAAGGTATTGATTTTTGTGCTTGTTGGAACGGCGAATGTTGTTGATGTGCATATTCTAGGGAAAGCAGGAGTGTTAAGGGCAACGGTCATTTTCTTCTACATCTCAAATGAGGGGATATCCATACTAGAAAATGCATCGTATCTAGGCCTGCCAATCCCGCAAAAGTTCCAAAGTGTATTGAAGCAATTACATCAGAAGGAGGAGAATTAAGGTGATTAGAATTTTGAGAGATTTTGTGATGAAGGACAGTGGCTTTCTAGAAAGTTTTGATTTCGTAGTTATCCATAATGATGCGGGAAGAATGAAACCGCATCGGTATATTCCATTTCTAAGAAATCGTAATAAAGCCTTGGGGATAGCACATTTCTATTGCAACCGAGACACGATAGTTCAGGTTGTTCCAATTGAAAATATTGGTTACCATACCGGAGATTGGTGGAGTAACTGCCGTTCCATTGGATACGAGGTGTGTGAGAGCCTATCAGCTAGCGATGAGGAATTCCTACTGAATGAAGATATGACACTATTGAAAGCAGCTGCCGACTTGGTAGAAGCAGGGATGCCAATCTCACGAGAAACTGTTCGACTCCATCATGAATTTGTGCCCACAAGCTGTCCTCACCGAAGCATGGAATTGCATGGAGGTACAACGGAAAGTGTGCGAGTATATTTCATTGAAAGAATGCAATATTTTGCCTCACTCGGAAATAATCTTGCTGAAATTTTACATAATCACTTTCCAGAGGAAGAATTCCGAATGAATACCTGGGTGCGTCATGAAGTTTTTAGTGATGATAGTGCAATTGTTCAACAAGTTATTCGAGGAGAATGGGGAGTTGGACAAGAACGGATAAAAGAACTAACAGATGCAGGATATAATGCCGAAAGAATTCAAGAAAAAGTAAATCTTGCTTTACAAGGATCGCAAAATAACGATACAAAAACAACGGATACCCTTGCCTATGAAGTGATTCAAGGTGATTGGGGTAATGGAGAAGAACGCAAAGAGCGACTTGAAGCTGCGGGGTATGACTATGAGGCGGTGCAGCAAAGAGTCAATGAATTATTGGGGTAAATTAGAGCCTACTGATGAAAAATGTCAGTAGGCTCTTAATTTTTTTCGATAAGTAAAACAAATTACTTTTGTACTTTTAAGAACTAAATTGTAAAAGGAATTGTTCTGTTTCGTTTAAGAAAAGATAATCACATAGCTGTGTCTTATTAACAAACATCAATTTAATAACATTCTTAAAGAGTAAAGGAAAAAGTAAAGTTCTATAAAAATATTATGGCTCTTATTCAAAAGCCTTTTAAAAATGTTAAGTCAATATTACCGAAACGAAAATAGCAAATTTTCAAGTAATTTACGGTTTTCTTTGATATAATCTAGAGATAAATAACTCAAGGAAGTGAAAAAACATGGCGAACGAAGCAACAGCAACTGACCAATACGTCAGAAGAGAGATAGAAAAATTTTGTGTCCGATACGATGAGCAAGGTTCCTCTCATCCAGAAATTGCTAAAGCATTAAAAGGAGCTAGTAAACAAGGAAAATCGGGAATTGGAAAACCTGAATTTGTTATGCAAATTTTAGATTACCTTATTGTGATTGAAGATAAAAGGGACAATGATAAACTCATCAATCTTTCCGAGGATGGCTCTATTACCAAAGATATTCCATCATTGTCAGGTTATGCTGTAAATGGCGCTGTGCACTACGCAAACCATATCGTAACGAAAACTACCTCTTTTGATGAAGTGATAGCAATAGGTATTACTGGGGATAATGAATCTCATAGCATTCAACCTGTATTAGTTTCTGTAACTGAAGAAGGAATTGTTGAAGAAATCCTTCCAAGGTTAACTGATCTGCAAGAACTTCATCCGAATAATATAAACGAATGGTATTCAGTAAATGTACTTAAAGAATATTCTATTGAGCAAAAACGCATCTTTGAATTGCAAAATGTTTCAAAAGAATTACATGAAGATTTACGGAACTACGCATCGCTCGAAGGTGAGAATAAGGCAACGGTAATTTCTGCAATTCTTTTAGCACTTAATGAAGTAGATTTTGATATCAAAAAATTAACTGGTAATAAGTATCCTAAAAAAAATGATGGCACAGAGGATGCGACGAAGCCAGTAATTGATAATGATGGAATGAGAATTTTAAAATCCGTTAAAGATTACATTGCATCTGAAGGTGTCATGCCAGAAGACAAAGTCAGTATTCTACTCCATAAGTTTTCGTTTTTAGAAACCAATGTACGTCTAAATGAAAAAAACGAGAAATTGGGAGTAACACCGCTTCATTATTTTACTAAAAAACTGAAAGACAAAGTTATTCACCACTTTAAACAAAATACAGATTACGATATTTTGGGCAATTTCTATGGTGAGTTTGTAAAATATGGTGGCAGTGATGGGAATGGCCTAGGGATTGTTTTGACGCCTCACCATATTACGACGCTTATGACGGAATTAATTGATGTGTTACCGACTGATTATGTATTAGATCCTGCTTGTGGTAGTGGCGCTTTTTTGATTTCTGCAATGAATAGAATGACTAAGCTAGCGAAGAATAAAGATGAAATAAAGCATATTAAGCAGCATCAGCTACTGGGGATAGAGTTGCAGGAGAAGATGTTCACCGTAGCAACAACAAACATGATTTTACGAGGCGATGGTAAAAGTAATCTACAGTTAAATGATATGTTTTCTGTTGCTGGTGAAGATCTCCAAAAGCAGAAAGTAAACAAAATTTTATTTAATCCGCCATATTCTCAAGGGAAAACAGACAAAACTCTAACAGAAATCAATTTTATTCGTCATGCATTAGATATGCTGGTGACTGGAGGAAAATTAGCGGTGATTGTCCCTCAATCAACGATGGTTGGTAAATCTAAGGAAGAAAAAGAATACAAGAAAAAAATTCTTGAAAAACATACTTTAGAAATGGTAATTACTGTAAATAAAGATACCTTCTATGGCGTGGGGACTAATCCCGTTATCGCGGTTTTTGAGGCAGGAAAACCACATGATATCGAAAGAAAAAAAGTTAAATTTATTAATTTTGAGGACGATGGTTTTGTTGTAAGAAAACATATTGGTTTGATTGATGATGGTACAGCAAAGAAAAAAAGACAACACTTGTTTGATGTTATTAACGGAGATGAAGAGAATTACACGACCAAGTTTATGGTGAAATCGACAATTCAAGCAGATGATGAATGGTTGCATAGTTTTTATTACTTTAACGATGAAATTCCCAGTGATGAGGAGTTTGAAAAAACTATTGCAGATTACTTAAGCTTCCAGTTTGATATGTATACTCATGGAAAGGGATATTTGTTTGAGGTGGATGATGATGATAAATAATAAAAGATGGGGTACCTTTTTGTTGGGTGATGAAAAAATTTTTACACTCCATTCAACATTAAATGGTATAGATAAAAATAAATTAACATTTGATGATGAGAAAATTTTCCCGTATGTTACTCGTTCGAAAAACAACAATGGATTAGATATGTTTGTGTCAAGACAATCATTTGCTATAAATAAAGGAAATGTTATCAGCATTGGTTTGGATACTCAAACAGTTTTCTATCAAGAAACAGATTTTTACACTGGTCAAAACGTCCAAATACTTTACAATGAGTACTTAAATAAAAATGTTGCAATGTTTTTGATTCCAATTATTAAAAAACAATTAGAGGTGTTGAATTGGGGAGGTAATGGGGCAACATTAGGTAGACTTAAGAAAAAAAGAGTTTCTCTTCCTATTACAGATTCTGGGAATCCGGACTGGAAATTTATGGAAGAATATATTCGAATCAAAACAAATCAAATTAAGGATACCTATCAGTTTCCTAAACTACATGAGATAACAGATTATAGAGAATTAAACGAAGTTAAGTGGAAAGCATTTACTCTAGACTCGATTACAGTTATTAATAGTGGACGGGATTGGGAAGTTTATAATCGTACTAGTGGTTCTGCTCCTTTTATTGGTGCTTCTTCCATCAACAATGGAATTACTGATTTTGTAAATATTGTAGGAAGGGAAAGATACACTGCCGCCGGGGTTATTGGAATTAATCGAAATGGATCGGTAGGTTATGCCTTTTATCATCCGTATAAAGCCTATTTTTCCGGGGACACTCGTTTTTTAGAAGTGATTGGTTATAAAAACAATAGATATGTCAATCAATTTATTCAAACCACAATTATGAAACAAAAGGAAAAATATGCCTACGGTTATAAAATGGGGACTGAGCGAATAAAACGACAAGTGGTAATGTTGCCGCAAAAAGATGATAAACCTGACTATAATTTCATGGAACAATACATGAAACGAATGGAAAATCGTGTCATACAAAAGGTGGAACAATAACATATGGATATCAATGTTGCACAAGAAAGTACAATCAAAGATTTATTTTCAACATTTTTAACTAAGGATGAGCAGATTTGCTATTTCTCGATTCCTCTTTACCAGAGAAAATATTCATGGAGTGAGAAGCAATGGGAAGAGTTATTTTCTGATTTGTTACATTCATTTGTCAAAGCAGATATGAATACAGATTATTGGGGAAACATTATTGTCTATAAGAAGGAACTAGCGAACGACTATGAATTGGTTGACGGTCAGCAAAGAATTATTACCTTGCTGTTATTAATTGCTTCTCTCGGGAATATCAAAAAAAACGACGGATACCTTCCTTTAAAATTTAACGATGAACAAAATAATGTTTGGGTTAAGATTGCTGAAAATTCAAAGCTTACACAAGATGAAAAGCGTCATCCATTTAATAGGGCAAAAAAATATTTTACTACTTTAGTTTCTGAACAAAAAATCGACAAACAGTCATTACTAGATCATTTGTTAAGAACGAAGATATCTGTAGTGATTGTGAATGACGAACTAGAGAGTAACTTACTCTTCGGTAGATTAAATACTCGTGGTATTTCATTGAATGATGTTGATTTAATTAAGCATAGTCTATTTTATTCTACAGAAAGAAGATTGCCTCCAACTGGGGAGGATGTTGTCTTACAAAAATGGAATAATTTGCTTCAAACAACCGGTCAGATAAATATCTTCATCGATGAATTTATTTCGAAGTGGTGGGAGATACACTATGAACTTTCAGAACATAGCTTATATGCTTCTTTCCAAGATAAATTAGATACTTCAGAATATCTCAGATTTTTAGATGATTTGCAAAAAGATGCGGCAGGTATAAAAGAATTAATTGAAAACAAATCAGGAGCTGATAATAAAATTGGAAGAAATTTAAAGTGGTTGCTTAAGATTTCTCCTTCAAGACAGTTATTGCCTATTATTATCTCTGTACAAAATACACCTTTTGGTAGAGATAATAAAGTATCGTTTTTTGAGTTACTAACTGTATTTGAATTTATTCGAGCTATTTCTCCTCAGGTTGACTTTAACGAACTTGATGAAGTATACCTTAGCTTTGGAAAAGCGTTATTAAGTGAATTTGGAGGGAATCGTCTGAATCTAGAAGAAATTAAAACAGAAATTAAAAAGGTTAAGGCTAAGATGCGCCAAGTATTGCCGGATTATAATGATTTTCTGAATAGTTTTACCAAGTTGAGATGGATTGATAGCGATGATTGGAAAGGTTCTAAACATGAAAAATGCTTATCTACATATGCTATCTATACCCTAAATAATTGGTTAGATGTTATCAATCATGGTGCAGGAGTTGAATATCGTACCAGGGATGATGATTATTCTATTGAACATATAAGAGCGAAGAGAAACGCTGTAGACGGTGAAAGATCCCCTGAGTACCTAATTGGTAATTTAGTTGTGTTTGAAAAACAACCTAATAATGATTTAGGAGATGCTGAAACATCTGAAAAAATATCAGCATATCGCAAGTCCAATTACCCTCAAATGAAAGAACTAATTTTCAAAAATAAAAGAAAATTTTCTGAGCCCCGTAGGGTTAATAATGCAATGGAATGGGATATTAATAATTTTGATACGAATTCGATTGAAAATAGAGGAAGATATCTGGCTCAATGTTTTTATGATAAAATATTAGAATTATTAAGAGATAATACCTAATTAATAAATGCACTGAACCAAATTTTGATAGGGTTTGTGTCATAATTAAGCATTGGACTAAAGCTCCAATGCTTTTTCTTTCCCACCTATGCTATAATAAGCATGAATAGAGAAGGCTTTCATGATTGGAGGAGAGAGGATGAAGGGCAGACGATTACTAGCATCAGCGCTGTGTATGTTGGCACTCGTGGCATGCACTAAAAGGTCACAGGAGGCGGTGACGACGACTGTTACACCGACGACCATGCAAGCAACGACGGTGGTGGAGACAACGGTTGCGTCTATCACGGTTGCGGAAGCGATGGAGGAATATGCCCGTCAAAAAGGGGAGGTATTCGAACGGACCTCTCTAGCCACTCAGCGCAAGTACTATGACTTAATGGTTCCCGATCAGCTCTTTGAATATGCAACCGTCTCTGGGCAACAGGCTTCCTTTCGCTGGTACGATCTTACTTGGCAATCGGGAGGAGTTCCTTATGAGATCGTCGAGTGCTATGTGTCGAAGTCGGGGAAGACGGTTCTTGTCTTTGCCAAAAATGGACATTCAGGTGTGTTGTTGATGGGGACGGAGGCGCCTCAGACGGTTCGTAGTTCCAGTGGAGAGATTCAATCTAGCAAGATCAATTTAGTACCGTATCAGAATGAACGCTTACTGCGCGCCACCTGGTAAAGGATAAAGAAATAGGAGTGAAACGAATGCCAGAGATGAAGAAGATGGAAGAATTAATGAATGAGATGCTGCCGGGATTGCAGCTCTTTGCTAGAGATATCAACCTTACGCCGGAAGAAACAGCGAAGTTCAAGGTGGGGATGATTGTGCGAAACGCTGCTTTTACCGATGCGACGAGTCGCGTTGGAGGGATGGTGACGACGCACCGTTTCAGCATCCTTTCCAATCACCTCTTTGACCTGTCGAAGGCGGAGCACGGCACGAACTGGGGGCTACATGTGGCCAACCGCGACAGCCACTTTAAGGTGCTGGACATTTACGAGCATGAAGGCAAGACGCAGATTCTCCTCTTGCATTTGCCGGACGATTATCGTTGGAAATGGATGGAGCATGTGAATTTGGATCTGCCGGTGGACATCGTGGCCGATAGCAGGGAGCGATTCGCCTCCAAGACCCACGCCGAACCGATCCCAGAGGTGACAAGTCCCGAGTGGCTTGACCGATGCGGTTTTGCGCCAGGTCTAGACATCAAAGGCGAACTCTTCCCAAATGAAATCCCAATTGCGTCTCAGATGCAAAAAGTAAAAGATGCCTCTTTCCGTAGCTTCTACCATCAACTCGTCTACGTTCGCTGTGCATCGCTCATCGAAGACGTGATGTCAGAAGTAGTCCAGCCAGGAGACACAGGGCTCGTCCTCTACGGCTATATTGACGAGGAGGCTGGCGTTTCGTTCCAACCGCTATGGATTGCTAAAGAAGGCGAGGGGGCGCTAGACATGCGCCTCATTCCCGAAGAGACGATGTACCTCATTCGTCTGGCGAACCTTGATGACTGCGAATTCTGTTCGATGAAATGGATGGAAGTCGATCCGTATATTGTCGACCGTGCAAGACGCGTCATTGCGGAAGTCTATGATACAAAAAGCAAGGAAAAAGAAGAGACACGTTCGTTCCAAGGCCTCGACCGATTCCGCCACCGCCGACATCCCGATGACTTTGGCGTGGCTGTATACTACGAAGACAAGAGCAAGGACCCCGAACGCTTGTGGGTGCGCATCTTGCGCGTGGAAGGCAACCAGTGCTTTGGCACACTCTTGATGGACTCCAAGCACCCAGACGGGCCGAAAGAAGGCGACGAGATCATGTTCCGCGTCCTTCAGAACGAAAAAGGCGAGCTTGAAGTGGTGTCGGTTCAAAAATAAAAAATAAGTCAAAGGCTTAGGAAGCCTTATGTTATGCGTAAGTTTATAACGTTGAACGACGCTTCAACCAGAGCTTGTATTTTTATACTTTCATAAAAAGCTCCGATTATTTTGTACTGTATTACTATGAAGATACCGAGGGTTTATTTTGTCTCGTTTCTAAACCAATTTCCTTGATTATAAAAAGAAGTATGCTATAGTGAAGGTGTAGATAGTGAATACCTCACAACACTAAAACCAGAAAGAGCATTGGATCTTCCACATCCAATGCTCTTTTTTTTATTTTTTAATGTGCACCATCCGCAATCTCCGCAATATAGAAGCTTGGAGCGTAGCCGATTTTTTCGGTGTAGACTTTGGCAACGTTGGCTTCAAAAGCTTCGATATGCTCCTGATGCACGAGCGCGATAGCACAGCCTCCAAATCCGGCACCTGTCATACGAGCACCAAGAACGCCAGCTTGTTCCCATGCTGTATGGACGAGGGTATCGAGTTCCTTTCCAGTGACCTCGTAATCAAGTTCGGTCGAGAGGTGACTTTCGTTCATGAGACGTCCAAAGTGGGCGAGGTCGCCTTCTTTTAAGACACGTGTCGCAAGCACCGTCCGTTCATTTTCACTCACGGCATGACGAGCACGTTTGACGAAGAGCTCGCTAGATAGGTGATGCTTCAGCGCGTCAAACTGATCAATAGTGAGTTCTCCCAGGCTATCGATAGCTACATGCTCTTGTAGCTCCTTCAAGGCAATCCGCGTTTCGGCGAAGCGTTCGTTGTACTTCGAATCGGCCAGTTCGCGGCGTTTATTCGTGTTCATAATGACGATGCGATAGTCGCCAAGTTTCACTGGAACGAGTTCATACTCCAGCGTAGCACAGTCGAGGAAGATGGCGTGGTCCTTCTTGCCCATCCCCACAGCGAACTGGTCCATGATGCCAGAATTCACACCAATGAAGTCATTTTCCACTCGTTTCCCAACCTTCACGAGGGAGAGCGTGTCGATATCCAGACTGTAGACCTTGCGAGCGATGACACCCACGAGCAGCTCGAAGGAGGCTGACGATGAGAGGCCCGATCCGTTTGGGATGTTTCCGTAAAATGCGATGTCCATGCCATGTGGAAAAGCAAACCCAAGATCCTCCAAGTACACGAAGACGCCTTTGACATAGTTCGCCCACGAGTCGCTAGCCTTGTAAGTTAGATCGGTCATGTCCAGCTCGCGAATGCTGTCCTGCGGAAAATTATCCGAATACAGACGAAGCTTCTTGTCCGTACGCGGCTTCACCCATGCGTAAGTTCCCAGCGTAATTGCGCAAGGAAAGACATGCCCGCCGTTATAGTCGGTATGCTCCCCAATCAAGTTCACACGACCCGGTGCAAAAAAGCTCTCTTCCGGCTCCGTGCCGTACACTTCTACAAATGTCTGTCTTAATTGTTCTGTCAGTTGTCCCATCTCATCACCGCTTTCTATTTAGTCACCTTCATTATACGCCAAATTCTTCGTGAAAAAAGAGGTGTTTTGGATTTCCCAAAAGAAAGCCAACAACACCTAAAAATCTTCCAGTAGCCCTCTCTTCATAGCGTCACCTTTTGCCCAAGCCCTTGCAGACTATTGAGCAAGATTAGTGGGAGGGCTAACGGCACATAGAAGAGCGAGCCGATGCGGTTTGTTGGTTCCGTAGTAGCGCGCGATGATAACGCCTATCCCCTTGCCGACGCCGAGTGCAAATCCTACAAGCAGTTCAAAGATGGCTGCATTCGTCCAACAGCCGCTAGCGCCTCCTGCCCAAGGGACCTCCCTACAATCATAATATCGGCAGTGTTATAAAGTTGCTGGAATATATTTGAAATAATCATTGGAATTGTAAATGTAATAATGGATTGCAAAATCGGTGCGTCTGTTAAGTGAATAGCGGTCTTTTTCATAAGGGAAGTTATACTCGCACGTTTGGGGAAATTTAAGAAGATTCTTTGTATAAATTTCTTTTTTTGGAGACTTCATTTTTTGAAAATCGAGAAGGAATTTTGCTTGAAAGAGAACATACGTTCGTGTTATAACTAAGGTAGTTCAAACAGATTTGGTACTAAAAGAGAAAAGACTCAACAACAAGCGTCTTAGAAATGTTGCTACAGAGCGGTTTATAGGGGTTGCGTGCAAAATTAATCGTTTCACCGCAAGAGTATCGTAAGAAGGGAGGCGTGTTCGATGACTCTGATTGACTACAGTTTGGAACCAAGAAGCGACATTGCGTTTATCGATATGAAGTCGTTCTATGCCAGCGTTGAATGTATCGCTAGAGGACTCCATCCGCTCAAGGCCTCGCTCTGTGTGATAAGTCGTGCAGATAATTGTAAAGGGCTCATTCTGGCGTCTTCTCCCGTCTTCAAGAAAGTCTTCGGGCGCAAAAATGTCGGTCGGACCTACGATTTGCCGTTTGATATTCACACGCGTCGCTTTTCCTATTATACGACCGAGCGTCAAGGGCTTCCCACGGATGCGACCTTCGTGCGTTTCATCGAGGCATGGGCGAGAGCGACCGTCATTGTCCCGCCAAGAATGTCCGAGTATATCCGGATTAATATGCAGATTCAGCGCATTTTGCAAAACTTTGCTACGACGAGTGAGATTTATCCGTATTCCATCGATGAAGGCTTTATCGACTTGACGACTTCTTTGAATTATTTCTTCCCGGATAAGGCACTTTCCAGAAAGGAGAAATTAGACCTCTTGTCCGCGCAAATTCAGCGGGCGATTTGGAAGGAGACGGGGCTCTATTCGACGGTTGGGATGTCTAATGCGAATCCGCTTCTTGCCAAACTCGCGCTGGATAATGAGGCTAAGAACGCGAAGAATATGCGCGCCAACTGGTCGTACGAGGACGTCGAAACGAAGGTCTGGGGAATTAAGAAGATGACGGATTTCTGGGGGATTGGCAGTCGTATGGAAAAGCGGCTCAATCAGCTGAAGATTTACACGATTAAGGAATTGGCGCATGCGGATGCGGATCTATTGAAGAAGCATCTGGGGATTATGGGCGTGGAGCTGTGGTTTCATGCGAATGGCATCGATGAGAGCAATGTCCATCATCCTTACAAGGTGAAATCACACGGCATCGGGAACTCGCAAATTTTACCGAAAGATTACCGTCAAAAGGGTGATATCGAGTTGATTTTAAGAGAAATGGCCGAGCAAGTAGCCGTTCGCCTGCGCAGAGTCCGCAAGAAGACGACTTGTGTATCGATTCATGTGGGGTACTCCAGAACGGAGGAGAAAAAATCGATTCAAGCGCAACGAAAAATCGACCCAACGAATCAAACCAAACCTCTGACGGAAGTGGTATTGGACTTGTTTCGACAGAAGTATACAAGTGGTGCGGTGCGTCGGGTAGGGATTTCCTATCAAGGGCTCGTGGATGAGGCGATTACGGTATTTTCATTGTTCGACGATTACGAGCAGGTCGAAAAGGAAGAAAAATTGCAAAAGGCCGTCGATATAATTCGCGACGAATTCGGCTTCACCTCGCTCTTGAAGGCGAACTCTCTATTGGAATCGTCCCGCGTGAAGGCGCGCAGTCAACTCGTCGGAGGGCATTCGGCAGGAGGGTTAGATGGATTGACATGAATATGCGTATGTATTTACCGTATAAAGCAACCAGAGAATACACAGACCGTGGCATGGCGAAGTGGCAAGGCTTCTTCTTGTCCGAACATACGAGTGAAATCGCCAAAGAGAAGCGGATGGAGCATTACACAAGTCGTCTCACGAAAGAGGAAAAATGGACGCTCCTCACACAACTCTACGTTCACCGGCAATTGGCGTGTTTTCGCATGAAGAAGAAGGAAGGGCATGAAATGGTGATCGGTGTCCCTGTGGAATTGAGCGATGAAGCGGTATACGTGGAGTCACAGACAGAAGCAAGGTGGCTTCCTATCAGTGGCCTCCAGGAGCTCTATTTAGTGGAGACAGAAGAGGAAGCAGTAGAGTAGGAAGTCCTCATTTTTACAAAGAAGTAGTATAATAAGGTACTTTGAGAAGTGATGAGAGTCACAGATAGAAGGTAGAAGAGGATATGAAGACAAATGAATTTGGACAAATGATTGGAGAAGCTGTTCCTGGGTTTACTTCATGGGGACTTCCAACGGCGACGTGATTATGTTCCGCGTCCTTCAGAACGAAAAAGGCGAGCTCGAAGTTGTGTTCGTTCAAAAATAATAAAAAAGGCAAGATATCCGCGAAGATCCATAGAACCCCTTGGCGCCCAAACACTATGAAGATACCAAGGGCTTATTTTGTCTCTTTTCTAAATATCACATTATAGTTTAACGCAGAGTGTAGCGATATAGTCATTCCCATAATGGGATAATCGATTTCTTTGATCACACGATTCATAAAAATCAATCATCGCGAGACCGTTCTTGAGTTGCCCTCTAATCTGCGTCTCTAACGTATGGCTAAATTCATATCCGTATTCTGGATTGATGGTGATTTTGCCTTCTGCTTCAAGCTCTTTTGAATTAAAAGGGAGTGGAAACTGTAACAATAATTCCTCATCGGGTCTATCCCATACAACGTCGGCGTCATACATGTATATCCAAGGATTCATAAACCCGACCATTAACAACCCGCCTTTTTTCAATACGCGAGCGGCTTCTTTATACATATTTTCTAAATCTTCTATATATACATTTGAAACTGGATTAAAAACAATATCAAACGTTTCATCTTCAAATGGAAATGGTTTTGTCAGATCGCCTTGAACGGTAGTGATTGTTAAACCTTCTCTTTCAGCCACCATTTCATCTTTTTGTAATTGCGATGTGGAAAAATCCATGATGGTGACATCATACCCTTTTGCAGCAAAAACGGGCCCCTGCTGTCCACCACCACACGCTAAGCCTAGTATCTTTTTTCTATTGGCTTTTTCAAACCATTCTTGTGGAACTTTTTTCCCAATCGTTAATGCCACAGAAATGGGTTGTTTCTTAGCTTCTTCTAATTCTTCATGTGTGATTGGCTCAGTATAGTTATTTTTTACTTTATTCCATCTATCTTGATTACATTTTATATAATTACTCATCTGATAATCTCCTCACCGCTTTTTAATTTAGCTACTTTCATTATACGACAAATTCTTGGTAAAAAAAGGGGTGTTGTAGAGAATTATGATGAAATAGATCTATTAAAGACTAATAACTGGTGATATAATGAGCAAAAGGAGGGACGTTATATGTGTAGTGTTTATAAAGAGTTAATAACACAATTAATTGAAGAAGGAGACCTATGGGAGCAGTTAGGAATTTCAAACAATGATAAGAATTTTAATTTAGTAAATTATTCAATGCGTCTAGTTAAAGATATAGACGACTTAGATGAAAAGTTTAATAAAGTAAAAGAAACAGAAATTAAGGTGTTTAATGATACCAATTATTTTTCGGCATTTAAAGATTTAGATAAAAGATGGGCAGTAGGTGGATACGGAATTGTTGATGCTAGTACTCTTGGAAAAAGTAAACGTAGTAAAAAGAAACGATATAAACCTACTATATTTCATTCAGGACATATTCTTGCACAAAGATTGTTTCGAGGAGTTGTTAAGGGGATTTGTCTAAATTATTATAATGTAAATAATATTTATCCTCAAACGGAGTTATCCAATAGAGGGAGTGTATATTGGGGAAAGAAATTTTTTGATAATCAATCCTATTATGAAAGTTATTTAGAAATGGAAGTATTAAAAACTGGGAAAAAATATTTTTATAGGGCAAAACTTATGTATGGAAAAGATGAAATAGTACCTAGAGGAATAAGATTGCAAGCTGTTGAAGTTAAAGAAAGAGATTCAAGAATGTTTATAGATAAAAGTAAAATTTTATTCAATGTTTTTATACCTAATACATTCTCAGATTCTTTACCGAACTATAAAAAAATTACTTTGATTGGAGAGTAAGAAAAATATGATATTGGTAATAGTGATTGGTTCTTTTGGAGTTATGCTAGTATTATCCATAGTTCAACAATTCATTAGTTGGGGCATTTTTAAATATTTGCTTAATATTGCAGCGTTTGTTTTTGTGATTTCTGGTATTTTAGAAATAATAATTTTGATTCCAAATATTATTGAGTATGTGTTAAATCTAGATAGTGTTTTTAAAGTAGCAATTGTGACAGGTGTAGTTTCAATCGCAGGGGTTGTATATTCCGCATACATGAAAAGAAAAGAATATCTTTCTGAGAAGAGGAAAGATGCGTATTTGTTATTCCTGAGATTTATGTATGAATTAATGGTTATCAATCCAAACATGGATCAAAAGGAGATTGTTCAAAATATAAATGACTTCCAATCTAGTATCTTGTTGTGGGGGTCTCCCTCTGTAATTAGAGCGTGGAATACATTTAAGCAAAATAATACTGATAATCCTCAAGATAATGAAAAGACTTTACATTATATTGAAATTCTAATAAATGCAATGAGAAA
Organism: uncultured Granulicatella sp.; assembly: GCF_938030755.1. GTDB lineage: Bacteria > Bacillota > Bacilli > Lactobacillales > Aerococcaceae > Granulicatella. The sequence continues at coordinate 20,509 of NZ_CALHIF010000076.1, forward strand.
AGATTTAGGGGTAAACACAGTAAAAGAGAATGAAATAATAAAAACCATTACTAAACTAAAATGAATAAAACGTTTGGAAATAATCAAAAATTAAATTAGGGCGTCAGTTGATATGAATCAACATGACGCCCTTTGAAGTTCGATAGGCAAAGAGACTTCGGCTCTTGCCGGTACAGTTATTTCCATTACTATGAAGATATCCGCGAAGGTCCATAGAAGCCCTTGGCTTTAAAATATTTCATGCCTTACTTCTTTAATGAGCGGATGACGCAAGAAGGCGTAGGAAAGATAGATAGCCATCAGGCACCAAATAATCGGCTCTGCGAAAATCACCCCAAGATACCCCGCCTGCGGAATCACAAACACCACGAAAAGCACCTTCCCTGCCAGCTCAATAAAACTCGACACAAGCGGCGTCACCTTTTGCCCAAGCCCTTGCAGACTATTTCGTAAAATCAGAAGGAGCGCTAACGGCACATAGAAAAGCGAGCCGATGCGGTTATACAGCGCGGCATTATCGAGTAGTAGCGGGTCGCTCGATCCAGAGACGAGTTCGTTTAGGAATGGACTCGCAAAGAATAAAATGATGCAGACTAGAATCGCCCATCCAAATGCTAGAAGGCTTCCTTGACGAATTCCTTTGGCAATCCGGTGCACTTTGTTAGCCCCGAAGTTTTGCGAAGTAAAGGTCGTCATTGCCGCTGCAATCGCCGCAAATGGCAAGGTTGAAAACGCGAAAATACGTCTAGCAGAAGTTTGCGCACTGATGATGACCGGTCCAAGCGCGTTGATGGAGGACTGGAGCATCACAGATCCTAGAGAGACGATGGATGACATGAGTCCCATGGCTAATCCTTGACTGATGAGGTCTAAATACAGTTCATCGTCGCGGACAAAATCACTTTTGGCTGGAATAAGGAAGCTGGCGCGTTTTTTGATATAGATAAAGCAGAGAACGGCCGATATGCCCTGAGCAATAATCGTCGCAATGGCTGCAGCTTCAACGCCCATGTTGAACGTTGTAATGAGTAAAATATCGAGGAAGATATTCGCCACCGCTGAAAAAATCAAGAAGTAAAGGGCGGCCTGACTATCTCCAACGGCGCGGAGCAACCCCGCGCATAAATTATACGCAAACGTCACCGCAATCCCGAGCACGATGATCGAGATGTATGCATAGGACTGGTCGATAATACTAGCGGGTGTTCCAAGAAACTCGAGCAGTGGATACATCCCGAACGTTCCTCCAAGAGCTACGAGAAGACTGAGGACGGCCCCGATGACGATGGTGGCCGAGACGGCGCGTTTCAAGAGACGATGGTTATTGGCACCGTAGTAGCGTGCGATGATAACGCCCATCCCGTTGCCGACGCCGAGTGCGAATCCGACAATCAGTTCAAAGATGGCTGCGGTCGCCCCAACAGCCGCCAGCGCATCCTGCCCAAGGAACCTCCCTACAATCATAATATCGGCAGTGTTATAGAGTTGCTGGAATATATTTGAAATAACAATTGGAATGGCAAACGTAATAATGGACCGCAAAATCGGTCCGTCTGTTAAGTTAATAGCGGTCTTTTTCATAAGGGAAATTATACGCGCACGCTTGGGGAAATTCAAGAACGTTCCTTATCAAAATTTTCTTTTTGGGGGACTTCATTTTTTGAAAATCGAGAAGGAATCTTGCTTGAGAGAGGACGCATATGGTTATTGGGGGAAGGAGGGTTCAACATATTAATCGCGAACAGTAATATTCTTACCTTAAAAGACTAGATAAAGTTTTAGAGATGAATGAATCATAGTTGAGGAAAATGGACAGAAGCACCATACTACAAATACAAAGAATCATAAAAGAAATGGTGATAATTGAAATAGTGGAAGAAGTAAAAAGAGATATCAGGAATATCTGTATTGTTCTGATTAAATGACTAATATGGATCGGTTAATGATGGAAAAGAAGATTTTTGAATGATTATCGAAAATTCAGGAGTTAGTAACGAAGCTATTTAGGTTTGTAGTTGACTTTCTATGCATTTGATTATAATATGAGAAAATATTGGAAGAGAGTATTCTTTCTGAGGTAGGTTTATATATACAAAAAGATGGAAGCACCCTATTCTATGACGTGGATAGGGTGCTTTTAAACTAGAGGAGTAAACAATGAAATTCTTTAAACAATTTGGCTGGATTATGTTTGTAACCTGTTTAGGTGAAATTTTAAAATATCTCTTGCCGTTCCCCATTCCAGCAAGTATCTACGGATTAATACTAATGATGATATTCTTAATGACTGGTCTCATTAAATTAGATCGTGTTCATCAAGCGGGGACTTTCTTGATTGAAATCATGGCTCTGATGTTTATTCCTGCAGCTGTAGGAATTATTGAATCTTGGGCGCAATTACAAAGAATTATTTTACCGGTTTCGATTATTACCGTAATTACAACAATCGTAGTCATGATTGTATCTGGAAGAGTAACCCAGTTTATTTTAGAAAGGGAGGAAGACCATGAATCAACTAGCCATTAATTCAGCAACGATTGGAATCGTGATTAGTATCCTCGGTTTTGAAATTGGTGTATTCCTTCGAGAACGCTATAAATGGCCTATTTTTAATCCATTGTTGGTGGCAATCGTATTTGTAATTATCGTTTTAGATGTATTTCATATTGACTATGCTAGTTATTATGCAAGTGCATATAATTTAAGTTATTTTTTAACGCCAGCGACTGTCTGTTTAGCGATTCCTTTATATCAGCAGCTAGAGTTGTTGAAGAAGCATAAGAAAGCAATCTTCTTTGGAGTTTTATCTGGGGTTCTTACAAGCCTGTGTACAGTGTGGCTGCTTTCTTTCATTTTCCAATTGACGCATGAAGAGTATGTTACGCTTCTTCCAAAATCAATTACGACAGCTATCGGAATGGGATTGTCTCAAGAAACAGGAGGATATGTAACGATTACAGTTGCAGTGATTATTATTACTGGAGTTCTAGGGAATATGTTCTGTGAGGGGATTTGTAAGATTGCTAATATTACTCACCCGATAGCAAAAGGGATTGCGATTGGAACTTCTTCTCATGCGATTGGGACTGCTAGAGCGATGCAAATTGGTGAAATTGAAGGAGCGATGAGTAGTCTATCGATTGTAATCTCAGGGATTATTACATTAGTGGGAACTCAGATTTTTGTAGGATTTTTATAGTATGTAACAGGTTTGCTACTGGTTACTAATGATTACCGATAAAGTGGTTCTACTAATAAAAAGCCAAGAACTTAAAATTTTTCGGATTATTTCACGGGTTGTTTAGAAATATTGTTGTAATAATAATGTGATTTGTGATATTATGTCTTTTTTGTTCTGAAATGATGAAATTTATGATATAATAGTTTGAATAAAAATGGAAAGGAGAATAGATAATGAAGATTAAGATATTTTATATTAAAATTCAAGAATCTTTTAAATCGTTGGGGTTAGCAAGTCAATTAGGGATTACATTAGGAATTTCTTTAGCAATGCTTGCTGGAGTTTATGCGTTATCTAAAGATTTGAGTCCCTTGCCAAAAGTAACTCAAGTTGTAGAAATACAAACGACAGATGCCACATCGTCACATTCTCCAGGACATTCCGAAAAATCTGAAAAAACAATGACTCAGAAAGAGTTAGAAGTATCAACAACAGTAAGCACTACGGAGCTTCCAGTAACTACCGAAGAAAAGAAAGTAGTTTTTGGAAAACAAGAGCAAGAAACAAAAGTAGCTGTGACTCCAAGTGAGGAATCATTGACGACCGAAAAAGTGATGCCTCAAACAAGTGAGACGGAGATGAATACTTCAACAGAACAACCAACCGTTAAAATAGATGGAGGAGAGTCTACTTCTGAAACAACAACTACTGTGGAAGTGACTACTTCTGCCCATCGCCTAGTTCCGTTAGGAAATACGAATACAGAATTTAAACATTATAAAGATGCTGTACAATATATGAGAGAAAAATTGGATGAGTCTTCAAAGGCCTTTGAAGAAGGCAAGCAAGATTGGGTCTACTCAGGTAGAGTATATAGTATTCCCTGGAGCAACGGCAATACGACATTTACAGTGGATTTAATTCCAAAGATAATGACATCAGATACTAGTGATATTTTTATAGAATCCAATGAGTAACTAATTTACGATAAGACTTTGTAAACTTTATGTTGTAAAGAGTTTTTTAATAAGTTTACTAAAAATAGTTGTGTATGTTATACTTGTATTATATTTTTACTAGGAGTGAAGAATACATGGAATCAAAAGGAAGAAAATGGCTAGGAATTATTATTTCAATTATTATTGTTATAGGTATTGGTTACAGCCGTTATAGAAGATATGAACAAAAACAAGAAAGAAGTAGAGTACAACAACAGCAAGTTGAAAATGCAAAAGCTGTACAAGAAGCAACGAAAAAATTAGATGAGGATGCGAAAAATAAACTTAGTGAACAATTAAAGGACGCTGCTAAAAAAGTAGGGGATATCGCTAAAAGTACTGAGAAACTAAAGAATGCTGAAATGAATACAGAAATCAATAATGGATATAGTATTGTTAAATTAGAGGGCAAATTTTTAATTGTTAAAGATAGCAATCTGGATCAAGCAGTTGAATTAGCAGGCGTAACAGAGGCTTTTGTAATTCCAACAAACGACCAAGATCATCAACAAAATTATAATGTTTTAGTGGTGAAAAAAGATGGTGAATGGCGTGTAGTGGATGAAACTAAAAAAGGAGAAGACGTCCTTGTATTAACAGGTGAAACCATTACAGCAACTACAAAATTTAGAGTGAAAGACAAAACTTTATATATTGAATAATAAAAAAAGAGACTAGGATTCTGCGTACATATCAGATTCCAGTCTCTTTTTTGTATAAGTTAAACGATTATTTTGGTTTTTGAGCGAGCATTGTTACAAAACGCATCCGAATCCGATTTCCATGTTCATCCAATTTATGTAATTGTCCAAAATCTTCATTATATTTATGGAAGGTCCAATCTTTGTAATACTCTTTGAGTTCACCAGATGCAAAGGTCTTTGGAAAATTCACAGGACAAGGGGCATCTTCGGTAGACATCGCTGCGACAATGAGATTATATCCTCCAGGGGCCGTATGAGATTGCATATTTTCAATGACATCTGGAATGCTATCGGGACTTAGAAACATCAAAACCACAGTGGAAATGATGGCGTTGTAGAGGCCCCCAGGAATATCCGCAGTTTCAATGTTATAAGGCTCCACATGAATAGCCAGTCCTTCCTCCTCGGCAATTTGTTGGAGATGAGATAAACTCATGGTTTGGATATCTAATGCGGTAACCTCAAAGCCTTTTTTGGCTAAATAGAGACTGTTTCTTCCTTGCCCGCTACCAAGGTCAAGGAGTGGTCCTTTTTCAAATTTTGGTGCAGCTTCAATAACTTCCGAATGGGTTCTTGTTAAGTCGTATTTTTTAGAAAAATAGTCTTCTAGAGTGCAATAGAAAGTTAAATAGCACTTTAAGTCATCGCTAGCAGGAGAGACCCGATGCCAAGCTTGTGGTTCAACAAAAGGAATGTCGGACTCTTTTGTAAACAGATACTCAGCAAGCACATGCCCCTCTTCATCGAGTGCATAAAAAGTGAGGACTCCTTCTAGAATGGTTAAGTGTGCCCAAGTTCCAACTTTTGTATTATGCATTTTCTGAAATAGTTCTGGCAAAGTACTAGCCGTCCAAATAGGCATTGTTTTATAAGGGAGTAAATCGAGGTTCATAAAAAGGCTCCTTTCAGTGATGATAGGATTATTGTACTAAAAAAAGAGAAGTTGAAAAACTAAAGAGATTTCTGCTATAGCTAATAGTTATAGCCGGTGATAGAAAAGTGGTAATTGACTAGAATACGAATTATTGCTATCCTAGTTTCATGCTTATAACACACGGTGATAAGGAGAGTAGAAGTGAATCCTTTGTAGAGAGTCTCGGTTTGGTGAAAAGAGATATTGGTTGAAACTTTGAAGATGGCCTTTGAGTGATAATCGTCGAATCATTAGACGGTTACGGGAAAGCCCGATACAGCTTCTCGTTAAACAGGAGACCTGTTTAACAGATGGAGATAGGATTTGTGAGAATGCTATGAACAAAGGTGGTAACACGGGAATCGGACTCGTCCTTTGCTAACTTCTGTTAGTAGAAGGGCGATTTTTGTTTGCTTAAAAGAAAGGAGAACACATGATTAAATTAGAGAATATTGACGTGACTTTTAAACAAGGTGTAAAAGTAGTCAATGCAGTAAAAAATGTATCTTTGCATGTGGAGCCAGGAGATATTTATGGGATTATCGGATATAGTGGTGCTGGTAAAAGTACGCTAGTGCGAACGATTAATCTTCTCCAACGCCCTTCCAAAGGGAATGTGGTGGTAAACGGTGTTGATTTACTACAGTTGAAACCAAAAGGACTACGTGCAGCTCGTAAGAAAATTGGGATGATTTTCCAACATTTCAATTTGATGAATACTTTATCAGTATTTGATAATGTGGTTTTTCCATTAAAAAAATCAGGGAAAACCAAATCAGAAATTGAAGAAAAAGTATTATCCCTATTAGAATTAGTAGGGTTAGAAGATAAGGTGAATAGTTATCCTCGTCAGCTATCTGGGGGGCAAAAGCAACGTGTCGCGATTGCCAGAGCGTTAGCCAATGACCCAGATGTATTGCTTTGTGATGAAGCTACAAGTGCGCTAGATCCAAAAACGACGTATTCGATTTTAGAATTATTGCAGAAAGTAAATGTACAATTAGGTATTACAATCGTAATTATCACGCACGAAATGCAGGTTGTAAAAGAAATTTGTAATAAAGTAGCGGTCATGGAAGAGGGCGAAGTGATTGAACAAGGAAGCGTTCTTGAAATCTTTACAAACCCGGAACGTGATTTAACAAAAGACTTCATCGATACAGCAACTCATATTAACCAAGGAATTGAAACAGTGCTTTCGCATGAACAGTTATTGAATCTACAAGAAGGCGACTACTTAGTGAAGATATCTTTTGTAGGAGCTTCGACAGGAGAGCCATTAATTACAAAACTATCGACTCAATTCCAAGTGGCAGCCAACATCTTGTTTGCCAATGTTGAAATTATTCAGGATACCCCAGTAGGAACGCTATTAGTGGGACTCTCTGGAGAAAAATCAGGTATCGAAAATGCACTTTCTTACATCAAAGAACAAGGCGTTTCTGTTGATGTCCTAGAAGAGTCAAAGGGAGGTGCTTAAGATGAATGTATTAGCATTGATAGATTTTCAATCATGGTTTCCAAATATTAATGCCCAGGTTTGGGAAGAAATTCTAAAAGCTACGATGGATACATTAATAATGGTAGGAATATCTGGTTTAATTGCTGGGGTTTTAGGGATTGCCTTAGGTGTGACATTAGTAGTGACACGTGAGGGGAATATCCTTGGAAACAAATTTGTCTATTTAATACTAGATAAAATTGTAAATATTTTCCGTTCGATACCATTTATTATTTTAGCGATGTTATTAATTCCATTCACTCGCTTTATTATAGGAACAACCATTGGTATTCCAGGGGCAATCGTCCCTCTAGTCGTCGCGACTGTACCATTCTTCTCTCGTCAAGTGCAACTAGCCTTAACTGAAGTAGATAAAGGGGTTATTGAAGCTAGCGTTGCGATGGGATGTACACCACTTGAAATTATTTTCAGAGTGTACTTAAAAGAAGGGCTACCGAGCTTAATTCGTGCGGGGTCATTAACAATCATCAGCTTAATCGGATTAACGACTATGGCAGGAGCTTTTGGTGCCGGTGGAATCGGGAACGTAGCTATTTCCAGAGGATACAATCGATTCCAAGGAGATGTTATCGTCGTATCGACATTTATCATGCTCGTCGTAGTATTTATCACCCAAGCAATCGGTGACTATTTAGAGAAAAAAGCCACGAAATAACAGGATGTGAGGAAAAGCGGTTAGAAACGAATCACTGGACCGAAACGCCGGAAGGAACGTGAAACGTTCTGCGGACGTTTCGGGAAGTGGACGTCGTTTCTGCTTTTCCGAACTCAACTACAACAGGATGTGAGGAAAGGCGCTTATAGGCGATGACGGTTCGCAGTTTAGCCGTAAGCGGTCTGTAAGACCGTGCGGACTAAACTCGAAAGGCTTGAGCCTATGCCTTTCCGAACTCAACTACACAGGATGTGAGGGTGAGTGGTCAGCTTTCGACCCTTTACCGAAATTAACGCAAGCGTCCAATAAGGACGTGCGGATAATTGTCGGAAAGGAACGCGAAAGCTACGAGCCTGAACTCAACTACACAGGATGTGAGCAATCGCGTTCAGAAATGGAACGTTGGACCGAAACACCGGAAGGAACGTGAAACGTTCTGCGGATGTTTCGGGAAACGCACGCCATTTCTGCGATTGCGAGCTCAACTACAGGATGCGACCAATCGCACCCAAAAAAATAAACTAACTCAAAAGGGGAAAATAAAATGAACATTAAAAAATTATTCGTAGCTGCAGCGGCAGCATTAACTTTAGCAGCATGTGGAGCTGCTAAATCATCAAATTCAGGAAACTCAGCTTCATCAGAAGCTAAGCAAGAAAACAAACACGTTAAAATCGGGGTTAACGCAGGTAACCACGAAGTTTGGGATGATATCATCGCTCGCTTGAAAGAAAAAGAAGGTATTGAAGTAGAATTAGTAGAATTTACTGACTACGTACAACCTAACCAAGCGTTAGAAAATGGAAATGTTGACTTGAACGCTTTCCAAACAATCATTTATTTAGAGCGTTTCAACAAAGAACAAGGAACACACATCAAACCAATCGGCTACACTGTAATTGCTCCAATGGGTGTTTACTCTAAAAAAATTAAAAACGTAAGTGAATTAAAAGATGGCGATACAATTGCTATTCCTGAAGATACTTCAAACAACTCACGTGCATTACGTTTACTACACGCTGCTGGTGTTATTAAATTAAAAGATCCTAACAACACTTTAGCAACTAAAGATGATATCGTTGAAAATCCTAAAAACATCCAAATCAAAGAATTACCAGCTGGACAAACAGCTCGTGCTTTAGATGATGTTGCTGCTTCATTAATCAATAACGGTTTCGCTGTTGAAGCTGGGTTCCAACCAACGAAAGATGCTATCTTCATTGAACAAATTACTGATTCTTCACAACCTTACTACAACGTAATCGCTGCTAAAGAAGGTAACGAAAACAACGAAGTTTATAAAAAAGTTGTAGAATACTACCAATCACCTGAAACAGCTAAGAAAATTGAAGAAGTAACAAAAGGTGCTAGCGTACCAGTTTGGGAAAAAGCTAAATTAAACAACTAGGATGCGAGAAAAGGCCTTAAGAAACGAATCACTGGAGACAAATAACGCAAAGGACTGCTTGCAGTCGTGCGGATATTTGTCGAAGTGGACGTCGTTTCTGCCTTTTCGAACTCAACTATTAAGTTGCAAGAAAAGCAAAATGTAACTTATATGTTACATTTCGAAAAATAAAATGAGAGAGAGGCGTGCTTAGCATGCCTCTTTATTCAATATTCAATGAAAGAAGGAAAATAAAATGAGTGGTATTCAAGAAAAAGCGTCTAAATTACAAGAGTATCTCGTAAAAACAAGAAGATATTTACATGAGAATCCTGAATCAAGTTTGAAAGAATTTGAGACCGCAGCTTTTATACAAAAGGAACTTACTTCATTTGGGGTACCGTTTGAAAAAGTTGGGGAGACAGGCACTTTAGCTATTATCAAAGGTGGTAAAGGAGACGGAAGAACAGTGTTGCTTCGTGCCGATATAGATGCTTTAGAACTTCCTGATTGCACCGGAAAACCTTATGCTTCAAAACGTCCAGGATTGAACCATGCTTGTGGACATGATGCGCATACAGCAATGGGGCTAGGAACAGCTAAATTATTAAACGACATCAAAGACACCTTTTCTGGAATGGTAAAGATTGCCTTTCAACCGGCTGAAGAAATTGGCGCAGGAGCAAAACAATTCGTGGGGTCAGGTCGAATCGATGATATTGATGAGTCATTTGCGATTCATGTGAATTCGAGTTTACCAGTTGGTACGTTTGCCGTTCAAGGAGGCCCTGTAAATGCTTCATGTGATATTTTTAAAATTAAAATTACTGGTAAAAGTGCTCATGTAGGCCGTCCACATTTAGGTCATGATGCTTTAGTGACGGCGAGTGAGACAGTGGTTGCACTTCAAACAATCGTTGCAAGAGAAATAAATCCAGGAGATCGTGCGGTTGTTGGGATTGGGAAACTAAATGCAGGAACTCGTTATAATATCGTTGCGAATGATGCTGAACTGGAAGGGACTATTCGGGCGTTCAGTCATGAGACGAGAGCGCATTTAAAAGAGGCCGTTACACGTATTGCGCGTGGAGTAGCCGAAATCAATCGCTGCGAATTTGAAATTGATTGGTATGATGCTGCTGCACCTGTGATTAATACTCCAGAATTGGCGTTGGAATTTCAAAAAGCGGTCTCAGAAGTAGAAGGAATTCATCAAGTTCTGAAGGAATACGATATGTCTATGGGAGCGGATGATTTTGCAGATTATCTAGTTGATAAACCAGGTGTCTATGGTCTTTTAGGGTCTAGTTCAAGTGAAGACACCTCATTTGGACATCATCATGAAAAATTTGATATCGATGAGAGTATCCTGTCTGTAGGTGTTTCTTGTGAGGTAAATTTCATTTTACAACGGTTGTCCTAAGAGTAATCAAAGGTTCGATTGGAATAGTTTGTAAAGAACAGGAGTAGTTTTCATATAGAGGCAGAAATAAAAGAATCCGTAGAAAATTACATCAAATATTATAATGAAAAACGAATCCAACAAAAATTGGGCACCTGTCTCCGGTTGAATACCGGAGACGGTAGCCCTAGGGTGTTTTTATTAAATTTTCACTTTTGGGGGTCAGTCTCCATTAACTAGAAATTTTAATCTTTGGGAGGTTAAACTAATTTTAGAAATAGTTAAATTTAATATTTCATCACTTTTTCAAATGATGTTGAAATATAAAGAAAGAAATTAGGCAGCGAAAGTTGCTTAATTCCTTTTTGCCTTTTGATAAAAGAGTTATTCTTATATAGTTCCGATTTCAACATGGATATCTGCTTATATATGAGTTTCTTTTTGTTAAGTCTATAACCTCAAAGATATATTGTAAAGTTTTATAAAAAAGAAAAACTGTCCCCTACTAATTATTTTGTGGGGAGTCATGATGAATTGAAAACACAGGGATTTTAAAATGTTAAAAATCTATAATTTTTACCAAAATTTCATATGAAACTATATTCCAATATGCTATAATCCTTTTTGTAATGAAAACAAGGGCAATTGTTTTTCAGAAAGAGAATTTGAAAAGGTGTTCAAGGGAGAAAAAGATGGCACGTTTATTAGAACAATTAGAGAAAAATACACAACTCGATAAAGTGATTTATAAGCACGACTTAATGCCAGAAGAAGAGCTAACAGCTGAACAAGTATGGGAGTACTCTGATAAGTTGGCATTTTATTTAAATGAAACTTATAAAGAGGATAAATCTCCAATTGTGGTTTATGGTCATAAGCATCCTTTTATGATCGTGTACTTCTTAGCTTGTGTTAAATCTGGAAGAGCATTCTGTCCGGTGGATGTCAACACCCCAATGGATCGTGTGAGAGACATTGTTGCAACCGTAAAGAGTCCAATCGTTTTAGTGAGTGAGGAGATTGAACTTACTACTTCTATATTGACAGTAGATGAGGCTAAAAAAATTATTACCCAAACTAAAGAACGTGTTTCTAAGGAAGGTTATGTGAAGGATGAAGATATTTTTTATATTATTTTCACTTCCGGAAGTACAGGAAAGCCTAAAGGAGTCTCTATTACATATGCAAACTTAAATCACTTCTTAGATTGGTATACAGCTTATTATGATGGAAAAGGACCTCAAGTCTTCTTAGGACACCCACCATTTTCTTTTGATTTATCAGTGATGTCTTTATGGCCAGCATTGTATATGCATATTCCGTTAATCCAGATTGATAAGCAACACTTACAAGATTTTAAAGTGTTGTTCAAAACTTTAGAAGAATCAAAAGCGACTGTTTGGATTTCTACACCGTCTTTTGCGGAAATGTGTTTAGCGGATCCAAGTTTTAATGAAGACTTGCTCCCTGAACTAGAACAATTCGTTTTCTGTGGAGAAAAATTATTCAGTTCTACAGTAGAAAAATTAATGGAACGATTCCCAAAAGCAGAAGTCGTAAATACTTATGGACCGACAGAATCTACAGTAATGGTCACATGGATGCCACTTACAAAGGAATTAGTGGAACGTTATCCTGATAACTTGCCAGTAGGAGTTGTTAAACCAGGAACGACAGTTTTGATTGATGGGGAAAATAGCGGAGAGATTATTATCTACGGCAATACAGTTGCGAAAGGATACTACGAAAATCCTGAAATGAATCAGAAGCATTTCTTTGAGGTGGATGGCCAACGTGCTTATCGAACAGGAGATGTTGGACATTTCGAAGGAGAGTTATTATTCTGCGAAGGACGGATTGATTTCCAAATTAAATTACATGGTCATCGGATTGAATTAGAAGATATTGATAATAATCTATTGAAAAATCCAAAAATTCGTCAAGCGGCTACCGTGCCTTCTTTTGCAGATGGCAAGGTGAAGTCTATTACGTCGTTTGTAGTCTATAACGAACCGATTGAAAAACGTTTTGAAACGGTTAAATTAGTCAAAAAAGAATTAGCGCAGCATGTGCCGGAATATATGATTCCAAAGAAAGTCGTATTTTTAGATGAAATGCCGTTAAACAATAATGGGAAGATTGATAAAAAACAATTAAAGGAGCTTGTGTAGTCGATGCATTATTTTGAAGGCCTATCCTTCTTTATGACACTGGGATTCATTCTTATAATAGCGTTCATAATGAATGTCTTTCAAAAATCTACTTACTATCTATCGTTAGTATTCTCTACGTTGATGGTTTATTTCGTTTTCGCAGAAAATCCTATGCATCTTGGCTCTATCATAGGTTATGTTTTAGTAGGTTATATACTGATGCATCTGAGTGTGAAGTTCAAAGAGCATAAGAAAACAATGCTTCTGATGGTTTTTCTTGCAGGACTACCACTTGTTTTAGTTAAAGTTCTCGCTGCATTTAAGATTTCGGGGCTTGGTTTCTTAGGTATTTCCTATATGACTTTTAAGTTAATCCAAATCATTATTGAAATTTATGATGGGTTAATTGAAAAACCAATGGGGCCGCTAGATTACGTGCACTTCCTATTGTTCTTCCCTGCGCTAAGTTCAGGACCGATTGATCGCAGCCGCAGATTTATAGAGGATTGGAAAAAGCAACGAACAAAGGATGAGTATTTAGATTTAGCGGGAACAGGTCTTTTTAGACTGGTTCTTGGACTATTTTATAAGCTTGTAATTTCTGGAATGGTGTTTCAACAAATGACATCCATTCGATATAAAGATTTTTCTTTCTTTGTTATTTATATGTATTTATACACCGCGTACTTATTCTTTGATTTTGCAGGGTATAGTTTGATGGCAGTGGGTGCAAGTAATATTCTTTGGATTGAAACACCAATGAACTTTAATATTCCGTTTATTAGTGTGGATATTAAAGATTTTTGGAATCGTTGGCACATTACTTTATCTACTTGGTTGAGAGATTTCGTTTTCTCTCGTATCGTCATGAGATTCATGCGTAAAAAAATCTTCAAAAAACGCTTGACGACGGCTATGGTTGCTTATATGATAAACATGACTTTTATGGGATTTTGGCACGGAATCACATTAAACTATATCGCTTATGGATTTTATCATGGAGTTTTGATGGCATCTTTCGAATGGTATCAGAAAAAATCTAAGTTTTATAAGAAAAATAAGAACAAGACATGGTATAAAGTGGTTAGCTGGATAATAACGATGCACTTAGTCATGTTTGGCTTCTTGATTTTTTCAGGAAAAATAACTGAGTGGGTTCATAAACTAATTTAAGAAAGTAGGAAAATAATATGGAAGAAAGAATTTTAGAAATTTTAGAAGAAATTTGTGAAGATGAAGTCGTATACGAAGATAAAGACATCAACTTAAAAGAAGAAGGGCTGATGGATTCGTTAGCATTCGTTGAACTTCTTGTTCGCTTAGAAGAGTTCGGTATCGAAGTGGCTCCAACAGAAGTAACTTACGAAGAAATCGATACTCCAAATAAAATTATTAAATACGTTTCAGAACGTGTTGCTTAATTTAAAATCGTAAAAGGCGCTTCCCGTAATAGGAGGCGCCTTTTTGCGTACTTAAAATTTAATGTTTAAAAGTTCGTTTACTTGAGTATAAGCAGATTGAATTCGCTCAAGTGTTTCTTTATCGACGGTATGTTCTAGAGGTCCGCCTGGCATATAGTTTTCAGCAAGAAAGACTTGATAGTCATATGCAGGAGCACCCATAAAACTGCGGTCGATTTCGGTCCGTGAAACCCAAGTTGGATGAGCCTTAACACTTGTGAGTGTTGTCTTTCCGTTTTCTTTTTCAATCGTGATGTCCATAATCACGCCACGCTCGGTCCAAATGTTTTCCAAGGTTTCGACGCGTTGGTTAGAAAGGAGATTTCCCATCGAGTAGATGATGAATTTCTTTTCACCATCTTTTGTGATGGTTTCGGTCGGTTCAATTACGTGTGGATGTCCGCCGAAAACGACATCGGCACCCCATTCGATCATTTGGTGATACGTATCAATTTGCCCTTGTGTTGGATGAAGGTGGTATTCTTCTCCCATTTGTGG
>NZ_CALHIF010000077.1 GCF_938030755.1 uncultured Granulicatella sp.
ATGATCGCCATAAAAAAACCGCAACCTTACTCGAGAGTAAGATGTTGCGGTTTAAATTATTTTATAACGCTGTTTCCTAACGTTTTTTCTTTAATTTTTTCAATTTATTTTGTTTTTGACGGCGTGCGTATTGTTGCATGCCGATTTGAGCGAGCTTGTTTCCACGTCCGCCCATGCCCATTTGGTTCATCATGCCTTCTAGGCCTTTCATATTCCCATTAGACATTTGGTTCATCATCTTCTTAGATTCGTTGAACTGTTTGATTAAACGGTTCACTTCTGCTAAAGGACGTGCCGAACCTGCCGCAATCCGTTTACGACGAGCTTGTGATAAGATATCTGGATTTTCACGCTCTTGTGGAGTCATTGATAAGACGATCGCTTTCATACGAGCTGTATCTTTTGGATCCACTTTTAAGTCGTTTAGACCAGCCATTTTATTTAACCCTGGAATCATCTTCAAGATGTCTTCTAGTGGTCCCATCTTATTCACTTGGTCTAATTGGTCGATAAAGTCATTAAAGTCAAAAGTGTTGGCTTTAATTTTATCCGCCATCTCTTGCGCTTTGGCTTCATCGAAGTCTTGTTGCGCCTTCTCAATAAGGGTCATCATATCCCCCATACCAAGAATACGAGAAGCCATACGTTCTGGGTAGAAGATTTCGAAGTCTTCTAATTTTTCCCCACGACCTGTAAATTTAATTGGTTTTCCTGTAACAGAACGGATAGATAGAGCCGCACCACCACGAGTGTCCCCATCAAGTTTTGTAAGGATAACCCCTGTGATGTCCAGACGTTCGTTGAATGTCTGAGCTACGTTTACGGCATCTTGCCCTGTCATTGAGTCGACAACGAGTAAGATTTCGCTTGGATTTGCGACTGCCTTGATGTTTTGTAATTCTTCCATCAAGTTTTCGTCAATATGCAAACGACCGGCCGTATCGATAATCACTAAGTCGCGACCATCAATTTTCGCTTTTTCAATCGCTTGTTTGGCGATTTCCACTGGGCTCACTTGATTTCCAAGTGAGAACACTGGAAAGTTTAATTGTTTCCCTAATGTTTGTAATTGGTCAATCGCGGCTGGACGGTACACGTCGGCAGCAACTAGTAAGGGACGTTTCTTTTCATGTTTTGCCATGAAGGAAGCGAGTTTACCAGCAGTTGTTGTTTTACCGGCCCCTTGTAAACCGACCATCATCACAACTGTTGGTGGTTTCGCTTCGAAACGGAACGGCGATTGTTCGCCCCCCATTAATTCTGTTAATTCTTCGTTAACGATTTTAACGACTTGTTGTGCTGGTGATAATGCTTCAAGCACATTAGCTCCTAATGCACGTTCGTTGACTTTACGCACGAAATCTTTTACAACTTTGAAGTTAACGTCGGCTTCTAAAAGCGCAAGACGCACTTCACGCATCATTTGTTTTAAGTCAGCTTCCGTAATCTTTCCTTTTCGAGAAACGGAAGTCATCGCATTTTGCAGGCGATCTGATAATCCTTCGAATGCCATAATTTCACTCCTTGAGTTTATTTATTCATCTCTTGTAATTTTGAAACGATTGAAGCAAGCTGTGTTGCCTCAGGATAGTTTTTTTGAATCTCTTTTTCTAATTCATCATAGTGCTCTTGGCGTTTATAGAAATCAGCGACCAGATGTAATTTTTCTTCGTAGTTTTCTAATAACTTTCCCGAGCGGCGGATATTATCATATACCGCTTGACGGCTTACGTCAAATTCTTCGGCAATTTCACCAAGCGAATAATCATCCCCATAATAGAGCTCCATATATTCGAGTTGTTTATCGGTTAAAAGGCTGCCATAGAATTCTACAAGCAAGTTCATTTGCGTTGTTTTTTCTAATTCCATTCATTGCCCTCCCTTAAACTCATATCCTTTATTATAACAAAGTTCCAACCTTTTCGCTATTAAAAATAAGCGCTAGAATCACTTCTAACGCTTTTTATAAGCCTCAATCAACTCTTCAATTTCATCCAATGTTTTCGCAAAATGAATACTGCTTCTGTCATCAATGCTCAGCAAGTTTGTCTCCACCATTTTGTTGAAAAAGGCTTCTAAATAATCATAATATCCTTCCATATTATAGAAGATACAAATGCCACTTGTTTGGCCTACACGCACCCAAGAAACCACTTCTGCAATTTCTTCGAGAGTTCCTGGACCACCAGGAAGCGCAATGTACACTTCACTGAGTTCGATCATCTGGTTTTTACGCTCGGACATCGTATCGACAATATGAAGTTTCGTGATATCTTGTTTCGCAATTTCACGGTCTACAAAAAACTTCGGCATCACGCCAATAACTTCTCCACCTTCATTCATCACGGCAGTCGCTACTATTCCCATTAGTCCAGTATTTCCACCACCATAGACAAGCGTGTAGTGATTTTTTGCCATCCACTTCCCTAGTTCTTCTGTTTTTGTATCAAATTCAGAGCAATTACTCTGACTCGCGGCGCAATAAACTGCAATATTCATATGTTCTCCTTTAAAAGAAAGAGGCGTAAAATCTTACGCCCCTCCACTCATTTTTATTTAAACGCTGCGATAATTTCGTCAGCAATATCTTTAGAACAGATAACACCTGTTGTCTTCTTGTTAGGAACTAAGAAGTCCACTTCTTTTCCATCCACTGTACTGTAGTGTAATCCTAATTCTTTAGCAATCACCATTCCTGGTGCGATATCCCAAGGAGCTAATAATGTTGAAACATACGCTACAGATTTTCCTAAAATCACTTGGATATGCTCGATTGAAGAAGCACCGTAAGTACGAGTAACCATTGCTTTACGAATCATTTCTGCTTCTTTTTCAGTCGCTTCTAATAACATAAATCCATTCACGTTAATGGAGCTGTCGCCAATGCTGTGGATTTCAGGAGTTGAAAGACGACGACCGTTGCAATAGGCACCGTAATCTTTAATACCGTATACGAAGCGATCACGCATGACATCGTAAATGTAACCTAATAGACCTACGCCATCTTTATATAAAGCAATCATAATACCGAAGTCTTCTTGACGTTTCACGAAGTTTAAAGTGCCATCGATTGGGTCGATTAACCAAACATACCCGTCCATTGAAGTTAATTCGTCACCGAAACCTTCTTCTCCCATGATTTTATGTGTTGGGAATTGTTCGCGAATTTTAGCGATAAAGAATTGTTCGATTTCTTTATCCACGTTTGTTACTAAGTCGTTACGGCTTGTTTTTGTATCTACTTTTAATGGTTCACCAAAGCTGTGACGGATTTTTTGTCCAGCCTCCATAATCCAGTCATTTACTAATAGGTGTGTTGCTAATAAATCCATTATTTTTTCAATCCTTCCATACGAATAATTTTTGTTGCGTTTTTACTTGCTTGGACCACACGATACAGGCTATATCCAGATGCTTCCTCGAATTCACGACCCAGTCTCTTCTCTTCACCGATACTACGGACTATCGTTTTAAATTCTTGGTACGCTTTTTTAAAAGCTTCTACTTGAATCCCTTTTTCGTAAGCCTCTTCGACCGCATTCCAAAGTTTGATGACTTTATTCATCTCTTCATGCGACCATTCCAAATCAATTGGATAACTATAATTGGCCATTTCGCCACCTCACAATCATACCTATTTAGTATACACTTTTTCTGCAAGAGTTTCCATTTATGAAGCAAAAAAATTAGTGATGAAAATGATAACTTCGAATCCTTGCGGATTTTTTCATTGTCGTTGTAATGGGGCACCACCTCTTGCCTTACGTCTTTCGCCTTTAAAGCCTCAAAGCAGGAGTAAGAAATAAATTTCTAACTCCTGCTAATTCGCATTTAATGCACTTCCCCATTACTACGACAATAAAATCCACCAGATTCTTCGTTATCATCTTCTTGGTGCTTTATATTGTTTCATACAACTCATCCAGAATTTACCAAATAGGTTGATTGCTCGCAATTTAGAGAAACCCGCTCAAACTTCATCACTGCTTTTCAGTTCGATTTGTTGATAGCACGTTCTTCAAACCAAATCGTTGCACTCTCTAACTCGAGAAGCACCGCTCCCTTTCCCTTGGGCACAAATCTCAAAAGAAAATCATTCAATTATGAATTACGTCGTATCCACGGATTCTATATTAGCAATAACGGGAATAGCATTAAAACGAGGGAGAAAGACAGAAATGCCATAGATACATTGTATCTATGGCATTTCGTTTTCTTTCCCCCACAAAGTTGAAT
>NZ_CALHIF010000078.1 GCF_938030755.1 uncultured Granulicatella sp.
ACGTTCGATGGCAAATGAAGAAATGACAGATTTGAAAATCGTTAAAATCAAATTAGTAGACGATTATCAGTTAAGTATTGGGGAGAAAATTAATAGTTCAAAAACGGCTTCAGAAGTTGCAATTAAGACGATTGCGAAAGAGGTTGGTTCATTTGATCGAGAAGTTCTTTTCTCGTTAAATCTAACAACAAAAAATGAAGTGATAAATGCTTCGATGATCCATATGGGGTCAATAAATAGTTCAGTAGCTCACCCTAGAGAAATCTTTAAAGCAAGTATTTTATCGAATGCTGCAAAAGTTATCTTATTTCATAACCACCCTTCAGGGGATCTGACACCATCTCAAGCGGATATTGACTTCACAAAACGAATTATCGCTACAGGAGACGTACTTGGAATCGAGGTATTAGATCACCTAGTTGTTAATCAATTGGGAGACTATTTAAGCATTATTAGTGAGTACGATATGACTTTAGATAAGAGTTTGGTTTTAGAAACTGCTACAAGTTGGACTGGCATTAAAGAGGAAATGACAGAACTTGAAATCCCCTCAATTACTGAATCTGAACAAGTACTAACAGGAGAAACAGCACAAGAATCCACTACTTATAAAGGAAAAACAAAAGAAGAAAAGAAACAAGAATTAGAAGCACTATCAAAAGTAGTGCAAGACAAAGTGGATTCCTTTATTCGAAATCCTGAATTAGTTAAAGATTTTCTGTTGTTCAAACGCCAGTTCCCTAACTATTCTGCAAAAAATACAATGCTAATTTATTCTCAAAAGCCAACTGCTTTAGGAGTTGGGGCGTATGGGTTTTGGAAGAAAAAAGGATACCCTGTAAAACGTGGAGAAAAAGGAATTCGAATCTATTCGCCAATGACTTCTGAAATGTTATTGGATTCTAACGGGAAGATTGTTACAACGTTAGAAAAGGCAACAGAAGAAGAAAAAAATCTATTAAAGATTGGGCGTTATACCAAAAGAACGATCGTTAGCGGATATCAACCAAAGGCTGTATTTGACATTTCTCAAACCACAGCACCTTTAGAAAGCTATCCTAAACTTGTTCGTACAGGTTATGAATTAGAAAATATAACAAATTACCAGATTCAAAATATTGCATTAAATAGTTTGATGAAAGAACAGAATATACAATTTGTGGACTATGATAAAGGACGAGTTGGATTAAACACATACGGCTATTATATTCCAGCTTCTGATGAAATTTTCTTACAGCCGGATTTAACTTCTGTTGCACGATTCAAAACATTATCACATGAGCTAGCACATGGAATGTTGCATAAAACAAGTAAATTATCAAAAGAAGCGGAAGAATTTCAAGCACAAATGGTATCTGTTATTGTATCAGATACGCTTCAAATTCCGGTAAAAGATGAAGATTATGGATACATTAAAGATTATTCTGAAAAACTATCAGAAGTAGAAAGAAGAGAATTAACAGAAGAAGTATTAGAGGTTGCTAATCAAATTTTAGAACAATTTGAAAACACACTTCAAAAAGTTCAATCGCAAGAATTTACTAAAGAAGAACAACAGGAATTGGAACGACTAGGATTGTCGGAACGGTCAACGTTATCCTTTACAGATAAATTGGAAGTACTTCAATATCCTGCAAATGATAATCAAAAAATGACACTGGCGAAAAAGATAATTGATGACAGTATTTCAAAACTTCCAAAAGAAGATCAAGAAGTAAAACGAAACGAGGAAGAAGCATTTCTAAGAAATAAAGTGAAAGAAAAACATCCTTATTACCGTATCGGATTGTTAGAAGAAGCGGTTATTAAACAAACAGATTCGCAACAAATTGAAGTAACAATGATTTCAATAAATGGAAAAGAAACAAAACAAGTATTTGATGAAGAAGAGCAAGTAGTTGAATTGCTTCAAAAGAAAGAAGCATTTCCAGCCCCTGAAACCGCAATGAATTATATTAAAATCTCAAACGAAATGAAACATCAACAAGAAAGACACCTTCATCAAAATCAACAAAAAGAACAAGAACGTCAACTATAACCTTTTGCCATTTTGGCAAAAGGTTATTTAAAGAGAAAGGAACAAAACTATGAACATTCAAAATCAAGTTAATTTAGTAGGATATGTAGCTATTGAACCGAGATTCAAAGAAAACGAATCGGAAGACAAGGCGGAGTTGTTTTATACATTAGCTGTTAATCGGAGCTATAAGAATAAGGCTGGAAATTATGAAGTTGATTATATTCCTATCAATGTATTTGGGAAACAAGCTGTGTATCTATCTCAAAAATTACAAAAAGGAACATTCTTAATGGTTAACGGCTCTATTCAGATGACAAAATGGACTGAAGGTAAGAAATCGAATATGTATTTCTACCAACACACATTTAGAGTATTAAACAAAGGGAATAATCCAGCAAAAGAACCAACTGATGAATGGGAAGAACCATTTCCAACAATCGAAACACTGGATTATCTAGGTACATTTAATGATTAATCAATTTATATATAAACAGCTACAAAAGTTAGAAGGGTCAGGAGCATTAACTCTATTGTGGGTTGGGATTTCCAGCACTATTGCTTTAACCTTCTTTAAAGTCTTTGAGTATATTATAAGAGTGATTTTAGGCATCTATCAACAAGCAAGACAATTAAAGAACCAGTTTGAGTTTGATGGATTACTCCCAAAAGAATTGCCAACAATCCCACTCATTCCGGCATTAGTATTATTTGCTTTGTTTTATGCTATATCGTTCTTTGTAGTTTATCGGTACTATAAAAAACTAGAGTTTGCTTATGGAAGTCTAGAAAAAGGTCATAAAGGAACGGGACGATTTACAACCGATAAAGAAATCAAGGAACAGTATAAGGAAATATCAAAGTATGTTGCAAAACCGCAAGTTACTGAAAGCCGTTCTGCAACTACTTTAACCCCTGAACGGCAACAAGCATTAGCACAATTTGAACAAGAAATGGATAGCTATAAGGGAAAAGCTGGTGTTTTAGTAGCACGTATTAAGAATAAACTATATATCGACACAGATGACGCACATAGCTTGATTGTAGGGCGAACACGTTCAGGAAAAACTCAATCAAAAGTACTTACTGATATTGAGATAGCTTCACGCTCTGAAGAAAAACCACATATGATTATTTCTTCCGGGAAATATGAATTACTACAAGGAACGCAAAAAATGTTGAAGCAAAGAGGATATAAAATTAAAGTTCTAAACCTAATTGATATGGAACGTTCAGAACAATATAATCCTTTAACATTAATTGCCAATGCTTACGCAAAAGGAGATTATGACGAAGCAATAGAAATCTGTAAAACCTTCTCATATCCTTTGTATCATAACGAAAATGCAAAAGAACCTGTTTGGGAAGAAACCGCTATGGCTTTAGTCAACGCCTTAATTCTTGCATTATGTCATGAATTTATTGGAGAGGGAGACAACTTTAAACCTGAACAAATACCTTTAGTAAATATGTATAACGTAGCACAAATGCTTAATTCCTTAGGAGAAGCTGAAAATGGCAATAGTTATATGCTTGATGATTACTTTGATTCACTACCATTAGACAATCCAGCAAGATTAGAGTATTCAACAGTTCGAATGTCTACGTCTCAAATGAGGTCATCTATCTTTACTTCAGCACAAGCAAAGATTCGTAATTTTACAGCACGAAGAGTAGCAAAATTAATGGATCAAACGTCCTTTCAATTTGATGAGTTTATAAAAACGAACGATGAGGGAAAAGTAGAACCAATTGCATTGTTTTTAGTCCTTCCTGATTATGTAGAAACAAACTATATTATAGCAACAACATGGCTACAACAATGTTATTATTACTTATCACAATATGCTAGTTTACATGGAGATAGACTACCAAAAAGGATTTTTCATCACTTTGACGAATTTGGGAATATGCCTTCTTTTTCAGGAATTGGTTCAATGTTAACAGTAGGGGCTGGCAGAGGGTTGTTATATAACTTATATATTCAAGATTTATCGCAATTTGATATTAAATACGGAAACGATATAGCACGTTTATTACGTTCTCAATCTATGAATAGATTCTATATTTTGTCAGGTGATAGTGAAACAAGAAGGGAATTTTCTGAATGGTTAGGTTCAAAAGAATATACACAAGCTTCAAGAACAGGTACATTCGCAAGTTTTAATAAAACTATTACAGAAAATGTTGAAACAAGACCTTTGTTAACCCCTGACGAATTAGGTCGACTAAGAGAAGGGGAAATTGTAGTAGAACGTTCTACCAAGAGAACTGACTTAAAAGGGAACAAAATTAGACCGTATCCAATTTTTAATACTGGAGAAGATCATGAATTTGAATATGCCTATAGTTATCTAGGAGATTTGATAAAGAAACTACCGATTACAGAATTAGATCTTCCTCATATTTCTAATGATAATTTACACATGGATGCAAAAGCCTTTGTAGCAAAATTAGAACAATTAAAGATGAATTTTCAAAAGCAAGCACAAGATGAAGAACAGGAAACTCTCAATGTTTCTTCTGAAAAACCAAAAGAACTTAAAGCAACAGATATCTATAGTGGTTATTCAATGCCGTTCCCAGTTACAACGTCATCTAATTTTGATGACCAGACAATTCAAGAACAGAAAGAAGCTTTGAAGAAAAAAGTCAAAGGTACAGCTAATGCTTATCTAATTCCATCTATTGATGAGTTAGAAACTGTGGCTGAATTACAAGAATTTATAAATGAGAACAAACATATTTTTTAGAAAGGAGTATCTATGACAGTAGAAGAAATAAAAGCATCACTAGAAAGCCTATCTCCATTTTTAGAGTTAAGCAATTTCCTTTTAGATTTTATTCGCTTCCTTCTCTGGGGATTATTAAAAATTATTGTGTGGATTGCTGAAAGTATTTCAGGGGTATACGTTGAATTGTTCAAGATATTTGATGTTTTGAAAAACTCTGAAATTACAACAATCGTAAAAGACTATTCTCCTGTTGCATGGACAGTAGGTGGAGTTGCGATTGCCTACTTTGGAATTAGGTATATGCTGAATCCAGAAATGAGATTATCAAAAGGGGTTCGCAATTTCCTGTTCGGAGTATTAATACTAGTTTGCTCTAGCACGATAATGACGTTAGTGTCTGATAGTGCCACAAATATAGCAACAAATTTTAGTGGAGATACAAAGGCAACAGTTGTTTATGAAGTCGTTTCTAAAAACATGACTGACTTATATAAGGTTGATGCAGCAAATGACAAACAACTTGATTCTGCACGCCCCACTATCTCAAAG
>NZ_CALHIF010000079.1 GCF_938030755.1 uncultured Granulicatella sp.
ACATTATTCAACGCCAATTTGAAGCTGAAAAACCGATGGAAAAGTGCTATACAGACATTACGGAATTTTCCATCCCAACAAGTAACCAAAAACTATATTTATCACCAATTTTAGATGGTTATAACAGCGAAATTATAGCTTATTCCCTTTCGTCTTCACCAAATTTAGACCAATTAAAAGATATGTTAAAACAAGCTTTTAGAGAAGAACAATACGAGAGTACTATTCTCCACAGTGATCAGGGATGGCAATACCAGCATGAGTTTTATCATAGTTTTTTAGAAGATAAGGGCATTCAGCCATCTATGTCCCGCAAGGGGAATAGTACTGACAATGGCATGATGGAATCGTTCTTTGGCATTCTTAAATCAGAGATGTTTTATGGCTATGAAAAGACATTTAAATCTATAAAGGAACTTGAGGGGGCAATCGTCGACTATATTGATTATTACAACAACAAACGAATCAAAGTAAAATTAAAAGGACTTAGTCCTGTGCAATACAGAACTAAATCCTTTGCTTAAATTAATTGTCTAACTTTTTGGGGGCAGTACAATGTCCATATATGGTATTTTTCTACTTCAATTAAACTGAAAAAGGAACTCACAAACACTGTGAATTCCTTTTCTATTCGATATTGCAAAGCTTTTAAAAGTTTGATTTTTAGGCGCGATGTCTCGTATCCTTTGTAGTTGAACCCGGAAAAGCAGAGGCTCAAGCCTTTCGTGTTTTGTCCGCACGGTCTTTTTGACCGTTTGCGTCAAAACCGCGAACCGTCTTCACCTCTAACCGCTTTTCCTCGTATCCTGTCTAGTTGAACTCGGGCTCACAGGACTGACGTCCACTTCCCGAATCGTACGCAGAACGTTTCACGTTCCTTACGTCGCTTCGGTCCAGTGTTTCAGACCTGAGCGTTCGCCCTCGTATCCTATTATAAAATCGGGGCGAATAGGCGAGCAAATTTTTGTTTGAATTTTTTCCATCGGGATTGTTTATCAAAATATTCTTTAGTCGCAATCGTACAATTATGTAAGTCTTTTAGAAAGTCTGTCTCTACTTGTCTAGCGACTTCTTCATTATAAATGAATGCATTGACTTCAAAATTCAATCGGAAACTTCGCATATCAAAATTTGAAGTTCCAACAGTCACTAGTTCTCCGTCTACGATCATTGTTTTGGCATGTAAAAATCCATTTTGGTAAACATATACCTTTACTCCGGATTGAATAATTTGAGAAGCATAAAATTCTGTTGCACGGTAAACAATAGGATGATCTGGTTTACTTGGGATCATTATTCGAACATCCACCCCAGACAAGGCCGCAATCGATAACGCTTCCTGAACGCTTTCATCTGGAATGAAGTATGGGGTTTGAATCCATACAGATTTTTTGGCCATAGAAATCATCTTTATAAGTCCTAATTTAATCTTTTGTAAACTAGCATCTGGACCTGTTGAGACGACTTGAATCATATTTTGCCCCAGTGACTCTACCACAGGGAAATATTCAGGAACGAACTCTCTTCGTTTCTCTCCATGTACAGCAGCATTCCAGTCGATGAAAAATCGAGATTGTAGTGAATATACCGCATCTCCCACAATTCGTAAGTGAGTATCTCTCCAGTACCCGAGTTTTCCTTTTCCTAGATATTCATCACCAATGTTAAATCCACCAACGTATCCTATTTTTCCATCAATCACAACAATTTTACGGTGGTTTCGGTAATTGATACGCCAGTTAATGAAGCCTAACGAATAACCAAAGAAGGCAACCGTATGTCCACCTGCATCATGCAGTTTTTTCCAAAATCCCTGTCTAGTCGTACGAGCACCTAGGGCGTCATAAATAACGAGCACTTCGATTCCTTCTCTTACTTTTTCAATCAAAAGATCCATAATTTCATGCCCAATCGTATCATCATTAAAGATGTAATATTGAAGGTGAATATGATGTTTAGCCTGCTCGATATCTGCCTTTAACTTGGCAAATTTATCTTCTCCTGACACATACAGAGTCACTTCATTGTTTTCTGTAATAATGGCATCATCGGTTTCTAAAAAGAAGGAAGCTAAATCTTCTTGATATTCATTTTTAAAACGAAACTTTGGAGCACCAATTTTTTCTTTGGTTCTTTCTAAATCTCTTTGTTGCTGTTCGACCAATTCTTGAAGGCCAACTGTTTCTTGAGATTTCATATTAAAAATCCGTTTTTTTCGAATTCTTCTTCCAAAAAAGAAATAGATGATAAATCCAATAATTGGCAGCATGATAAGCACGATAAGCCAGCCCCAAGTAGCCGCAATTTCTCTAGGTTCCCTAAAAACGGTGATGACTGCCCCAATTGTATTCGCAAGAATGATGAGGTAAAGAAATGAACTAATAAATTCCATACGCTCTCCTTTCTTTTTTAAATAAAAAAGACCACGACGAATCAAGGTCTTTTTTATTTTTAATTAATCGTTTAATAAATGAGATTGTTCTCTACGTGATAAGAAACGCGTTCCTTTTGGAATATAAACGGCTCTTTTTACGTAAACAAGGGTTACAAAGATGAGTAAAGTTACGATAAGTGTCACTAAAAAGTTAGTCCCAAATTCGAAAACACCTTGAGCTAAACTAACTTTTTCTGCTGAAAACACTGTTGGAGCTCCAATTGCCGTAGCAATCACATGGAATCCATAACTTACAATAGTCGCAATTAAACTGGCTGTTACAACATTTAATGTAGTAGACGACGTACGCGCATTAAACGCAGTACGCACGGTGTTTCTAGCAAAGAATCCTGAAAGACCTACAAAACCATATGCCATGAAGGAATCATGTAAAGAAACAACGAGGAATCCAGCTCCTGTTGGATGTAAAAATACATGGAGTAATCCAAAGAGGACACTAGCAATCGTTCCCCAAATTAATCCTTGTCTTAGAGAAACAAAAATCAATGGAAGAATCGCTAAATCCACAAAGAAAGGTAGGCTTTCTTGTGGGATATAGGATAGAGCTACTGAAACCACAACAGCTCCTAATACTTCAAGTAAGATTTTTACTGCTTTTGAATTCATTCTAATCTCCTTCAAAATTGTTATTTTTTATAATTAGAGGCTTCCATAATCATTGGTAAAATAACTGGACGACGTTTCGTTTTATCGAATAGATAACGGCTTAGAGCATCACGAACTTCTTGTTTCAATCTTGGCCATTCGAAATCTTCACTTGCCAAGTTTTCTTCAACGACTTCTGTCACAATCTTTTGAGCTTCCGTTAGTAATTCCTCACTGGTCTTCATATATACGAATCCACGAGAAATAATTTGAGGACCGCTCAAAATCTTCCCTAGTCTTCTAGAAATTGTTACAACGGCAACAAAAACACCGTCTTCTGATAGAATTTTACGATCTTTTAGAACGATATTTCCAATATCGCCCACGCCGATTCCGTCGACCAATACATTTCCTGCTGCTACTTGACCAGAAGCATTCATTTGGCCATTTTCAATTTCTACGACATCCCCTTTTCCAGGAATGAAGATGTTCTTATATGGAATTCCTAATTCATTCGCTAATTCCGCATGCGCTAATAAACTACGATACTCCCCTTGAATTGGAATGAAGAAGGTTGGTTGCAACAAGTTAATCATTAATTTCAAATCATTAGGAGTTGCATGTCCACTTGCTTTTTTACTGTTTGCCATTTCAAACACTTCAGCATCCGCACGATAGATTAAATCCTTCGTACGAGCAATTTGAGTTTCCATCGCAACTGAAGGAGTCGTTGCAATATACACTAAATCTCCTTCGTGCAAGTTTACTTGACGATGACGTCCTAATGCCATCTTTTGAAGAGCTTTAATAGGCTCTCCAGCATTTCCTGTTTCTAAAATAACAAGTTCATTATCTGGTAATTTCTTCATTTGATTGAAAGAAATAATTAATTCTTTATCAGGAACGGTTAATTTATTCAGACTCAATGCGATATTAACAATTTCTTCAAGTTCTGAACCTGTTAAGAAAATTTTACGCCCAGATTCATACGCTGCATTGATAACTTGTTGAATCCTTAAAATATTACTTGCTACACAAGCCACCACAATACGCCCTTGCGCATTTAGGAAAGTTTCTAACATTGCTTCAGCAATTTTACGGTCACTCACATTTTCAACTGGACTTTCCGCATCACTTGAATCGCTTAATAGAGCAAGAACATAGTCTTCCCCAACATCTGTAATACGACCAAAATTCGTTTGATATTCCACTGAAGCACTTTGATCGAATTTGAAGTCCCCTGTATATACGATATTTCCTTCGCTCGTTTTAATCACAATTGCCAACGAATCTGGAATCGTATGGGTTGTTTTAAAGAATTTAATCGTAGCACTTGCAAAGTCAATTTCTGTATTTTCAGTAACTTCGTGGTAGTCATTAAATCCTTTCACTAATTTGGAAGATTCAACATAGTATTTTGCCAATGCAATTGTTAATTTTGAACCAAAAACGGGTGCATCGATATTTTGTAAGAAATAAGGTAATGCTCCTACCGCATCGGCATGCCCGTGCGTTAAAAACACCCCTGCAATTCTCTCTTTGTTTTCTTCTAAATAACTAAAGTCCGGAATGACAACATCAATCCCTAGTAGTTCATCTTCTGGATAAACTAAACCGCAATCTAGCACGAAGATGTCTTCTTCAACTTCAACGGCATATAGACTTTTACCGTTTTCTCTCACGCCACCTAGCGCGATGATTTTAATTGAACTCATGATTTACCTCTCATTTTCTTTTATTTACAATTATTTCTTTTAGGCGGACTCCACCACCATATATGCTCTTTTAGAATACCATAATTGTCGACATATTGCGAATTTCAAAGTCCTTCCAAGATGCTCTTTTCGTGTGCATTAGAACTCTTCCCATCAATCATTCACTCCATAAAAATTTTTAAGAGTTCTACAAACATTGCAAACTTCTTTCTTTATAAAAGCAAAAAAGACCGAGAATCTCTCGGTCTTTCCTTCTATTGTTCTTGTACCTTATCAATCATATCTTGAATCGTTTTTTGATTATAGAATCGAATTTGTTCTTGAATTTGCTCTTCTTGTAGGTTGCCCATAATTTTTCCCATTCGAGAACTTACTAGGCAAGATGGGTCTGAAGCTTCTTTAAACGTTTTTTCTAGGCGCGCATCTTCAGAAACGAGTATAAAGATGTCTCCTAATTTTATTGTAGAGGGATCTGAAATCCATTGATAGCCACCCTGTTTTCCAGCAGCTGTACTCACCCATCCTTTTTTCACAGCTAAACTCATGAGCTTTCTGACAATAGCCGGATTACTACAAGCGTTAAAAGCCAGCTCTTTACTGGAATAACGATTATCATGATGAATCGCTAAATAGGTTAGACAATGAATCATAACGATGAAGTCATTTCCCATTAAATCACCTATTGAATCATTCCGAATACATCATTCAATGCTTCAGCCATTGTTGGATGTGTAAAGATTTGATCGCGAAGAACTGTGTAAGGTAAGTTTGCATTCATTGCAGTTGCAATAATATTAATCACTTCATGTGCTTCTTCTGCAAATAATGTTGCACCAACGATTTGGTTGTTTGAAGCGTCCACTAACACTTTATAGAAGCCGACTTGATTTCCAATGATTTTTGCTTTTGGAATCGCCATTGCAGGAAGTTTGGCAACTTTCACTTCGATACCAGCTTCTTTTGCTTGTTTTTCATTTAAACCAACGCTTGCTAATGGTGGATTAATGAAGGTTGCTGTTGGGAATTTCGCACGTTGTTTTGTTGAGTATGTTGTATCCCCCGCTAAGAAACGTTTTACGATACGGAAATCATCTAATGATACGAATGTGAATTGTGGTCCACCGTTCACATCACCCATTGCAAAGATATGAGGAACGTTTGTTTGTAAGAATTCATTCACTTCGATCGTACCACGTTTGCTGACAGCTACTCCTGCTTTATCCAAATCTAAGCCTTGAATATTCGCACGGCGTCCTGTTGCTACTAAAACTGCATCCGTAGTAAAGTCTAAAGCTGTTCCTTCTCCCGTTACCGCTTGAATAATCACTTTTCCATCTTCTTGATGAACATTTTTTAATTGAATTCCTAAGTTAAAGGAAATCCCTAATGACTCTAATTGCTCTTTAACAGCTGAAGAAACATCATCATCTTCACGAGGTAAGAATGTATCAAAGACATCCACTACGGTTACTTTTGTCCCGAATTGAGCATAAGTTGCAGCAAATTCCAATCCAATAAATCCACTACCGATGATGACTAGGCTTTCAAGATATTCTTCCACATCCATAATTGTTTCGCTAGTATGGATATTTCCTCCAATCGTTAACCCTTCTACTGGTGGAACAAATGGAGTAGCCCCTGTATTAATAAAAATACGTTCTGCTTTAAATAATTTTTCTCCTTCTGCAGTCTCCACAGCTACAGTATGGTCATCCACAAAACGAGCGGTTCCGTCAATAATAGTTGTTTTTTCAACAGAATCTACTTTATTGTAGTTCGCTTGATTTAATGCAGAAATTAAAGCCTTTTTCTCTTGAACGCTCTTTGCATAATAAGTACTTGCTTCTTCTGTTGAGTATTGTTTACGAGCAGCTTTTGTCGCTAATTTTTTAGTGGGGATACATCCAACATTAATACAAGTACCTCCGTACATTGCTTTTGATTTTTCAATAAGGATTGTTTCTTCTCCTTGACTTCCTAAATAACCGGCCAAAGTCTTTCCAGCTTTACCGAATCCGATAATAATATTCTTTACTGAAGTTGTCATATAAATCACCTTTCTAACTGTAATTATTTTTATTACACTTTGGAGTATACACTGTTTAACAAAAATTTCAAAAGAATCTGCTCACAGTTTTGAAAAAAATTTTAAAAAGGCATCTACACTACGTAGATGCCTTCATCATAAACGTTTATAAAAAGGATTTTAAGTGATTCACTAATTGCTCTAATGCTTCGTCTTTTGGTTGATACTCCTCAGATGACATTTCATCCCAAGGAACCCACCACACAGGACCTCGACCATTATGACCATAATCCTTCATATCTCCTGATTTTCTTGGAAATAGATGCCAATGGACATGTGCATCTCCATTTCCCAGTAATTCGATATTCATTTTTTCCGCATGAAATGCCTTTGCAACAGCTTCTTGCACAATGCTCATTTCTTCGAGAAATTTAAGTTTTTCTTCTGGTTCCATCTGATGCAATTCCGTTACATGCTTTTTTGCAAGGAACAAGGTGTATCCTTTAAAATACTGTCCATCCCCTATCACTACAAAACCTGTTTCAAGTTCTTTAACAAAATGCGGATTTCTTCCTTGTTTGATCAATTCAATCCGATCACAAATCAGACACATCTGTCTTTTCCTCCTCCTTTAACAAATCTGCTTTAATGATAGAATAATACGCCATATCACAGATACCTTGATTGTTCTTGCCATATTGTCGCAACGTGCCTTCATAAGTCATTCCGGCTTTTAGCATCACTTTTCCGCTGGCTGGATTATTCACATCATGACGTGCACAAACCCGATTACATCCCGCCTCTTCTAATAAATAGAGACTAACTGCAATCAATGCCTCTGTCATTATTCCTTTTCCCCAGCATTTGCGACTAAGTGCATACCCAATCTCAACTGCGTCAATCTTTTCTTTTACGTGTACGGTATCAATATTACCGACGACCTCATCATTCAAGACAATTGCCCACTTGAACTGTAGCGGATTTTGATAACCATCTACCCACCTTTTCAGGCTCTCCTTAGTTGTTTCCACGGACTCGTGAGGAAGCCATGTTAAATAATACGTCACTTCAGAATCACTTGCCCAGTTCTCAAATATCTCTCGTGCATCCTCCACTTGAAATGGTCTGAGGATTAATCGTTTTGTGTGAATTGTTTTTGTTCCTATTGGGTTCATCTTTATCCTCCTTAATAGAAAAGTCTAAAACAATTTTATTTTTCACTATACTTCAAATTCCAATGTTGTTTTCGTAAAAATTTAACAGTCCTAACAACACCTTTCCAACAAACCATTCCTAACACTCCGAAAATGACGGCCAAAATCAGACCGGTTATCAATGCTGGAAATCCTTCTAATTCATGAGAAAAGAAGTAAATTTTTAATTCATAAAATAAAGAAATTGAGAATATGCCTCTCAACAAGCCGGCAACACCAGCTAAAATACATAATCCACTAGAAATAAAAAATGTAAAAGAAAGTGCCGCTAAAGTTGGAATAATAGAAATACTTGAAAAAAACATAGTCGAATACACTGTAAATACCTTCAAGGATCTTCTCCAAGTAAATTTCTGGTCTTTGGTAATGGATTCACTCATATAACTCAACGCTAATTCTCTTGGGCTCTCCATTTCATCAAGGATTTCTTCCTCCGTTTGACCATTTAAAAGTCGCTCATAAAAAGTATTTTTTAATTCACTTAATATATCAGCTTTATCTGAGACGGGTATAAAGTTCAACTGGTTGTCAACTTTCTTTAAATAACTTTCTAATTTATAATTTAATTCTTTTTCCATATTTATATCTCCTTCTTAATTTTTATAATACTATTCATTAAATTTTGCCAATCATTATCTAATTGTTTGAAATAGTCATACCCTTGATTAGTTAGTCGATAATATTTTCGCGAAGGAATCCCTTCTGCAATTTCCTTCCAATAGGATTCAAGATAACCATTTTTCAACAACCTTCTCAATAATGGATAAATTGTGCTTTCTTTAGTACTTAACATTGGATACTTTTCCAGAAGCTGAATTAATTCATAACCATATCGATCTTCCTTAGCAATCAACAGCAATACGATATACTCGAGAGTTCCTCTTTTTATTTGAGACGTCCATTCTCCATTCATGATACCACCCTTTCTTATATACATTGTACCACACAGTACATTCTATTGCAAGGCATATTTTGAAAATAGATATTAAAGAATATAAGGTTCTATCATTTTGAGGGTTGAAGGAAATTTTCCACCAACCCTCAAAATGATAGAACCAAAATAAAAAGGAACTAAGCCTTAGATTAGCTTAATTCCGTTTAATTCCACTCTAACTATTTTTTTATGGTGTGCTATTTGCTTTTTCCGCTCTTTTTATACTTTCTGGGGTAAATTCTCGTTTTTCAAAAATAAATGAATTGATTTCGGTAGTCCCCGTCATGTAGCCTTCGTTATCCATATCCTTAATAGTGATAGTGATATGAAGTCCTTTTGGCCTAGTTTCAACTGATACCGTTTTTAGCAACGTTTTTCTTTTTCCTTGATATACATAATCTAAATAGAACGGAGAAACACTTCTTTCTGATTTAGAAATGTCTACTGCTCCTTTTGTTCTAGAATTAGCTGCTAGATTTTTTAAATACACTCGATCTTCTGGAGAATTAATATCGTTCTCAGAATATTCACCAATAATCAATTCTTCAATATTTTGATTTGATTGATTGATGATTTCATAAGAAAACAAAGCATCATCATTATATTTTGGACGAGTAAAACTAAACAAAATCCATAATAGAGCTAATAATACAAGGCCTATCGCAAACTGTAAAATTAATTTAAATAATCTTTTTGAACCCAATGTTTTCATTTCACACCTCGATTAAATGAATGTCGGTTGGAGTTTTGCTAGTGATAGTGATGGCTTCTTTATTTACGCATACTATCAAACTTTTATTCTTACTCATGGGATAATGGTTTATAAAATGAGCGGTTATCTAAACCAAATACGCGTTCTGAAAATGCTCCAGGTTCTGTCTTATCCAGTGCATTCGACATCATCGTAATTGTCGCATCTAATAAGTCGATATGATGCAATACTTCTGCTTCAAGTAGCTGAGGTCGAACTGGAGACCCGTATTCTAACTTCCCGTGATGCGCTAACACTAAATGTTTCAACAAGAGAACTTCTTCCTGATTTTCGTCAATCCCTAGTTCTTCGCAAGCTTTTGTAATTTCTTCGTCCATAATCACGATATGTCCGAGTAAGTTTCCTTTCAAGGTATACTCTGTTCCAATAGCCCCTGATAGTTCCATGGTTTTACCGATATCATGAATAATAACACCCGCAAATAATAATGAACGATTGATTTGAGGATATTGACTTGCAATTGATTTTGCTAAACGCAACATCGATAATGTATGGAAACTCAACCCTCCAACGAAGGCGTGATGATGACGTTTAGCTGCCGGATATTCAAAAAAGGCTTCTTGATATTTCCCTAGAATATTATGGACAATTCTT
Source organism: uncultured Granulicatella sp. (assembly GCF_938030755.1). GTDB lineage: Bacteria > Bacillota > Bacilli > Lactobacillales > Aerococcaceae > Granulicatella. Next base: position 10,296 of record NZ_CALHIF010000079.1, read on the forward strand.
CTGAAATATGGATTTGTAATTTCAAACATTAATTGATTGAATTCTTCTTCCATTTCTTGTTTAGTCATCGGAGCGTGTTCTACAAAGTGACTCGCAGAAGTTGGCTCTCCCTTTGATGCGTCTGTTAGACGAAGACTCACAATTTTGACTTGAGGAGAATTATTATATAGTTCCCGTTTTCCATTTAAAAGAACCACTTTCCCTGGAACATATTTTTCAATATCTTCAGAGGTTGCTGACCAGTACTTCCCATCCATTTGACCAGACTGATCTTGGAAGGTAAAAGCGATAAAAGGTTTCCCATTTTTCGCCATTCGTACATCCGCAGATTTAATGAGTAGGAAAATCTCAAAGTTCTCATCTACATTATATTCATATAATTTTTTTGTCATAATTTACCCTCTTTCTCTTTGGCTCAACTTTAGAATGTTCTCTTTTGAAATTTCGGTAGGAACTTGTGTAGTAAAGTAAAATACTTGTGTTACACTAGATAGCTCTTTCATTAATTCTATCATAATCGATAGCCGTTCTCTATCAAAGTTTACGAACCCATCATCAATCAGAACCGGTATTTTCATTTTCTTAGCTAATTGGAAAATAAAAGCAAAACGAATCGCAATATATAATTGGTCCAATGCCCCTTTTGAAAGATAGAAAGCTTCCATCCACTGACCATTTTCCTGTTGTACTTGTGCCTGCGTATCACTCAAATGAATCTTCGTGTATTGTCCCCTCGTTAATCGGCTAAAGATACGACTCGCGTCCTCTAATATCAAAGGAACTTTCGTCGGAATCTTTTCATCTAGTTGCTTTATGATCCATTTTGCAGCATACACTTGAGTTGCCCAATCCTTCATCGCTTCCTGAGCTTCGAATCGTTCAAAGTCCACTTCCATTTGAAGGGCTTCTACTTGCTCATCTTCTTCTAACAGTTCTGCCTTTGTTTTGAGGCTTACTAGTTGATCTCTGACCTCTTTACGTCTACTTTCCAACTGCGTCTTCGTGAAAACCTCGTCTTGAAGTTCTTCTTCAAGTGTTTCACGTTGCAAGCTTTCTTTTTCTTCACTCGAGAAAATAGCGACTTGCTTTTGAATATAGGCTCTCTTTTGCGACAAAGCTACTTGTTGATCAAGAGTTGGCAGTTGACTTCTAAAAGCTTCTATCGTTGTAATACCAAGAGGTTGCAATCTATTTAGCAATTCTTCTCTTACCCCTATTGTATCTTGTTCTAATTGCGCTAACTGATGCTGTTTTATCTGGATATTTTCTAGAAGTTGTTCCGTTTTGGCCACTCTTTTTTGAGAAGTCATCCATGTCTCACGAATGATTCCTAGTTGTTGATTGATAGTTGCCGGTGCAGTGATTTCTACTTTTTTCCAGAAGTCTTGAGTTTCTTCTTTAAATGCTGAAAGTCTTTCTTTCAACTGAATCCACTGTTCCTTCTTTTGTAAGAAATCATTGACACTACGTCCTTCGTTTCGGCTAATAAAACGTTTTGCTTCTTCCAGGGTCAGTTCAATGCCTTTATCCAAGAAAATTTGTTGAATACGTTCATTCTCTTTTTTGCTTTTTGGAGAAATAACCTGTCCATTTTTTTGTAAAAAGAGCCCTCCTGCAATCCCAAGACCTGTAGCAATGATCACACTTACTAGTACTTGATTGGTTAGAAATCCAACAACAATCATCACGATAATTCCAATCAGTCCAATGATTATTTCAGTCCTCATCGACATTAAAGGTTGATTTTTCCTTTGCATTGCATCGAATTTGGCGAGTTCAGCCTCTGTAAAGGGTTGAACACCTTCTCTTTGAACACCGATATTTCCAGAATGAGTCTTCAACTCACGTTCCAATTCAAAAGCACGTTCTTCAACAGCAGCCACACTTTGAGCCTTTTTATAAAGAGCTTCAAGTGCTGTGTCTTCTGTAGCTTCACCTAGAGCTTGAACTTGAGCTTTTGTTCGTTTTAACTCTTCTTTTGTCTGTTCGATTTCTTTTTCAAACGAATGTAAGCAATGATTCGCCTCTACCGCCTTAGAATGGTCATATTCTTTTGGCAACTCGTTGTTTCCTTCAATGGTGCGGTATTCTTCCAATGCATCAAAATAAGTATTCTTTTCTTCTAAGGCATCTATTCTGTTTTGCGTCTTGGAAAGTTTTATAGTTAATTCCTCTTCTTCATGTTGGAGCTCTTTAATAGAACGAAGATATCCTTCATAGAGTGTATTCTCGCTTTTCGTTTGTGACAACCGATTCGTTAGTTCCTCGAGTCGGTCGATTCGCTCATTAAGTTCGAGTTTTTTTGCTTGAGGGCGATACAGTTTGTTCGCATCATTTAATAGCCTTTGACTCTCTTCATATGCCCCTTTATGTCCCATAACACTGAGACTATATAAGAAACGATGCATTTCTTCTTCATTACTAAAGACGTTTTGTTGCAATTCCTCCTCATTAAATCCAAAAAGCAAATGATACTCACCCAATGTTAATTCGTGGAGGATACGCTCGAGCATGGACTCTGGTAATGCCTGACCTGTTTCGGTCGATTTTAACACTAATTTCTTTTGAGAACCTACCGCAGTTCGTTCAATGATGAGAGAACCTAGTCCTTCATCTTCAATCCACATTCGCCCGCCCCGCGTATTTGTATGAAGTGGCTGATAAGGATACACCCCATTCTTCTTTTGCTTAAAATCAAAGAGCATTTGTTCGATAAATCTTCGAATGGTCGTCTTCCCAGATTCGTTCAGCCCTTGAACAACTTGTAAGTTCGGATGGAAGGTAAACGTCTCATGTTCCCATTTTCCAAAATAGTCGATTTCGATTTTTGAAATATACATTAACCTTCCTCCCTTCCTAAAAAGCGAGCTTCTAATAAACGCATCGCACGTTCGTGAATCTCTTGTTGAACCTCTTCTTGTCGAAGAAAATCACTCATCCATTGATTCGTAAACCCACTCTTGGCAATATCCATTTCAGAAAAAATGGTAGAATCCTTCTTCCCTACTAAAGAGATTCCAGAAACACCGCGTAAAGGCTCTAACAGTTGTTCTCTGATACTCATTACGCTGACAAGTGAGCCTCTTTCTTCCAATAAAGAATTCACTACTTGCGTGAGTTGCTGTAACTCTTCTCTAGTAAACAGTGACTTTTGTATTTGTAAAAAGACGGTGATAAGGCTACGTTTTTCTACTTTTGGCAGAGCCTCCACAATGAAATAGGGAACAGTTTCCAAACGAGCACTTTCTGTAATCCTTATTGTGACATCCATCCAATCCATCTTACTCGTCTCAATAAAGCGAACTTGTGGGGGGCGTCCTGAAGTCACTTCGACTAGAAGAACTCCTTTTTCTCCACTCTCAGACCGGTCAGCCCCTTGTGTTGTTCCACTATACCAAGCACATGGGGTTTGCGACACTTCCTGGCAATGATGAATATGCCCTAGTGCCCAGTAATCATAGTTTTTATCTCTTAATTCAGGAATTGAAAAAGGTGCATAACGCCCACTGGAAGAAGTCACCTCTCCATGCAACACACCAACATGGACATCACAGTTAGGACTTTTGAGGGGATACTCTTGTATTTTGCGCTTAGGGATAACAGGGATGTCATAACTAAATCCACTAAAGGCCACACGTTCCCCCATTTTTGTCTCTACTTCGATTGTTTCAACAGTACTTCCAAAAGTATAAATGTGATCTCCAGATACATAGGGAGTCCCAGAATCATGATTGCCAAGCGCTAAAATAACAGGTATCCCAAAATAGGCCAGACGATTCAGTTGCTGTTGAAGAAACAACTTTTCTTTGATAAAGGTCCGTGAGCTATCCAATAAATCTCCAGATAAAACAAGTACATCTACTTCTTCTTCAATGGCTTTATTTACAACTGTTTCAAAAGCATCAAAGGCAGCCTGTCTTAACTCCCTTGCGATTTCACGATGATTCTTACCAATGCCTGCATAAGTAATCCCCAGATGGACATCTGATGCATGGATCAATTTGACCATTCTAGTTACTCCTTTCTTTTTCTTCAAAAAAAGCATATTTTCCTGAACCGTCTTTCGTGCGTTCAAAGAAAATATGCTTTGGATCGATTCTTATTAAAACCGTTTGATTGAACTATTTCCCATTATAAAGCTCTTGAAGTGGATTTGTAATGATACGGTTAATATCTTGCATAATCGTATTCAAACGTTGCTCCGCTTCCATTAACGCTTTAATATATTCATTTTCGCTCACTTTTTGTCCTAATTCTTGAGCTTTTTGAATATCTTCTTCCGTAATTTCTTGTCCTGAATATTGTTTTTGTTGTAATTCGATATTCACTTGACGGAATTCATCGAATAATGCTTTTGCTGTTTCATCTGCTTCAATCGCTTCGAAACTTGCTTTTACAGTTTTGAATTCTGCTAAATCACGCAAATCACGTTCTAATTGGTTTGCTGTATCATAAATATTACTCATCTTTCATCCTCCTAATTGTTTTGTTTTATTATAACATATCGTCGACAACTACACTACAAATACGAACGTACATTCGTACTATCGATTATTAAATTTATTCCAGATATTTTTACCCCATTCCTGAAGTTGATTCCAAATTTGTTCTCCAGTCTTTTGAGCTTCCTGAATAAAATTATCCAGCGTATTATTTTGATTTTTTTGATTCGATTGTTTCGTTTTCACAGGCTCTACATTAAAGGCCGTATTGGCTGTATATTGCAGTAAGCCTTCCATCTCTAGTTTAAAGAGCGGCCCTACCCCATCTCTACTGGAAGCAGATAAAGAATAATTTCCGGATTGGTCATATCCCATCCAAGTTGCCACCACTACATCCGGCGTGTATCCAATCATCCATTGGTCTCTAGAGCCATTTTCATTATTAAGAGCTTCTGTAGTCCCTGTCTTACCGGCAATAATTTTACCTGAAGGGGAAAATGGAGCTCCTAACCCTTCTTGACCATAGACTGTTAGAAGCATACTTGTCATCTTCTTAGCCACTTCTTCTGTCGTTACACGATTGTCTTTAACCGCTGTATTATCAACAATGACTTTTCCGTTTGCATCTACAATTTTAGTAACAAAACGAGGTTTCGTACGAACACCTTTATTGGCAAAAGCTGTATAGGCTGAGGCCATTTGGATTGGAGAAACCCCTTTTGTAAGTCCTCCTAAAGCAATCCCTAAATATTCATCTCCTGGATCGGTTTCAATTCCAAATTGATGAACTTTTTCAATTCCTTTTTTCAAACCAATCTTATCTAATAGCCACACTGCTGGAGCATTCCAACTTTGGTTCAACGCTTCTGTCATCGTAACGGTTCCTTGATATTGTTTATTCCAGTTTTCTGGAGTATATTTATCGGATCCATAGGAACGTTTTTCATCCACAAGTACAGAATTCGGTTGATATCCTTCTTCCAGAGCAGAAGTATATACAGCTAACGGTTTAAACGTAGAACCAGGTTGTGCTTGTAGTTGAGTGGCACGGTTAAATCCACGGAAGGTATGTTTCTCATTCGTACGTCCTCCAACTGTTGCTAGAACATCTCCATTTTGTGGATCCATAGCAACAGAAGCCGCTTGAGCAATCGTTCCGTCACTAGCTTTCGGGAATAACCAACTATTGGAGAAAGTTTCTTCCATATCGGCTTGCATCTTTTGGTCCAAGCCTGTATAGATTTTATACCCTTTATTTAGCAGTTCTTCTTCACTAATCCCATAATTATTAGTAATTTCGTTAATAACGGCATCAAAATAATAAGGATATTTATAACGAGAGTTTGCTACATAAGCGTCTTGAACCGTAATCACTTCCGCTCCGGCTTTATCAGCTTCCTCTTGCGTAATTTTTCCATTAGTCACCATTAATTGTAAGACTGTAGCGCGACGTTTTACCGTTGCTTCCATATCATCGATTGGATTATACACATTAGGTGCCTTTAAGCTTCCGGTTAATACGGCAGCTTCACTGACGGTTAAATCTTTTGCACTTTTACCAAAGTAGCGTAAAGACGCATTCTCAATTCCGTATGCGCCATTGCCAAAGTAGGCATTATTTAAATACATCTCTAAAATTTGATCTTTCGAATATTTCTTTTCCAGCTCAAAACTTAAAAAGAGTTCTTTTGCTTTTCTCAAAAACGTCTGATCTTGTGTTAGAAAGGCATTCTTAGCCAACTGTTGGGTGATAGTACTTCCTCCACCCGTGACACGACCGCGATTGAGTAATAACCCAAATGTGGCACGTAGGAACCCCATTGGATCAAATCCATGATGATCATAGAACCGCTTATCCTCCGTAGAAACGAGGGCGTTAATCATATTTGGAGAGATTTGATCGATGGTCACAAATTCTCCTTTGTTTATATTTAACACTCCTGCTTCTTGATTATTACGGTCATAAACTTCTGTTACTTGTACCATCCCAGCTCTTAAGCCACTAACATCAGTAGTTTTAGCGGTATAGACTAAAAATGCTGAAAATGCCGTAATAGCCGTAAGCATAAGGACAAGAATTAATTTCGTCACATGGAATTTTCTCCAAAAACGACGAATAGCTAACATAATCTTATGATTCCAAACTCTTTTTATAATCGATGGTTGTGTAGGCTCTTCTGTATGACGATGTTCGACTGTCTCTTCTTGTTCTTGATCATGCGTCATGTGATCGACATGATCTTTTTCATTAAATTCTTCGTTCATACAATCCTCCTTTTAAATTGAATCTATTATACTGTACCACAAATTCTTTTAAAACCACATAGAAGCTTTTGACCTTTTACAAAAAATTAAACGATTCTTCTTTTACATCCCCGTCTTCTTAGCCCACTCCGTCGCATAAAAGAAATAAAGGACGAAGGAAATCTCTTCCTTACGTCCTTATGATGTTATACTGCAAATAGTCTTTCTAAATCTTCATTACTAAATGCTTGGCCTTCTGGTTCGTTCACACGTTCAATCGTTGCTCCTAAAGCACGCAATTTTTCATGGAATTCAAAGTATCCACGGTCTAAGAACTGTAATTCTGTGACTCTTGTATATCCTTTAGCGACCATACCCGCAATAATTAATGCCGCTGCTGCACGTAAGTCCGTTGCTTTTACTTCTGCTCCAGACAAGACAGAAGCACCCGTCATCACAGCAGTGTGAGAATCAATACGGAATTGAGCTCCCATACGACGCATTTCTTCTAAATGATTGAAACGGTTCTCGAAAACTGTTTCCGTCATCGTACTAGTTCCTGTTGCTAGCAATTGGGCAATCGTCATTTGCGCTTGCATATCTGTTGGAAATCCTGGATGAGGTAATGTTTTCACGTCGGTTGGTTTCAATGAATCTGGACCAATAACACGAATGCCATCTTCCTCTTCAATAAATTGAACGCCCATTTCCCCTAATTTAGAAATTAAAGGTTGATTGTGCTCCGCAATTGCATCTTCAATAAAGACATTTCCTTTGGTTACCGCTGCTGCGACCATGAAAGTTCCTGCTTCTATACGGTCCGGGATGATTGAATGGATTGTTCCGTCTAAACGTTCTACCCCTTCTATACGCATACTTTCTGTCCCTGCTCCCACAATTCTAGCACCCATTTTATTTAAAATATTAGCTAAGTCTACGATTTCTGGTTCACGAGCTACGTTTTCTAAGTGAGTAGTTCCTTTTGCTAATGTTGCAGCCATCATGATATTTTGAGTAGCACCTACTGATGGAAAATCTAGGTAAATACGAGCTCCATGCAATTCTTCCGCGTGAGCTTCAATATATCCCTCTGTTTGAACGATCGTTGCCCCCATCGCTTCGAACCCTTTTAGGTGAAGGTCGATTGGACGACTACCAATGGCACAACCACCTGGCATCGCCACACGCGCATGTCCAAAACGAGCTAATAGTGGACCCATCACAACGATTGACGCACGCATTTTGCTCACATATTCAAAAGCAGCAGTCGTTGTAATATCTTTTGTAGCATTCAACGTAATCGCTTTTTCTTCTTCATCAAATGTGCTTAATACGTTTAGGCTTCCTAATACGTTTAACATCATATGTACATCTGATAAATTCGGTACATTTGTTAAATGAGTAACGCCTTTATCCGCTAAAATACTTGCTGCTAATATCGGTAATACCGCATTTTTAGCTCCTTCAACTTTTACTGTCCCTTGAAGACGTGTATCGCCACCGCGAACGATCATCTTTTCCATGAAATAACCTCCGAAAACTCAATCCAATTACTGTATCACATTTTGAATATACTGATTTAAATAGTCTGATAAATCGAATATGACTTTTGCTATACTTGCGCCCATCCAAATGGCGATAAGTAAAAAGAGGATTCGTGCTTCTTGTACGCGCCCTTTTTTCAGGATTTTTTCAATTTGAATTCCTTGAAGCGCCCAGTAACTCAGTACGATAAAAGCAATAATTAGCGTCATTCTAACCATCAATGTTACCTGAATCATACCTATTCCCCCAGTCATATACTGCCTTTCTATACTATCATATTTGACCATTAAAAAAAAGCAGGAGATACTTTGGGCTTTATGCTATACTGAAAGAAAGCGAGGGAAAAGAATGTTAGAAAAATATAAAACGATTAAAGAAAATGGCGTTCAAGAAATCAAGATTAAAGGTTCTCGTTTTATTGCACATTTTCAGCGAGTAACAAGCGAAGAAGAAGCGCTCGAATTTATCCAAGCTATCAAAAAAGAACATTGGAAAGCCACTCATAACTGCTCTAGTTTTCTTATTGGTGAAAACGATCAAGTACAACGAGCAATGGATGATGGCGAACCTAGCGGAACAGCAGGTGTTCCCATGCTAGAAGTGTTGAAGAAAAACGAATTAAAAGACATCGCTGTGGTAGTCACTCGTTACTTTGGCGGTACAAAACTAGGAGCAGGGGGCCTCGTTCGCGCATATTCTGGGGCAGTAAGTGAAGGCCTGAAAGCCATAGGAGTGGTAGAATGTCGGCTTGAGGAACAACTCTCACTTTCTTTCAACTATGCACATGTAGGAAAAGTGGAATATTATTGTCAAACGAACAATATTCCCATCGTCGATAAAGTCTTCCTCAATAATGTTCAATTCACCTGCAGCCTCCCTGTTCAAGAGGTTGAAGCTTTCCAAGCAGCCATCATTGAACTTTTACAAAATCAAGTGGAGTTCAAGAGTCTTGGAGAAATGTATACAGAATATCCAGTTCAATAAATAAAGAGGTCTATTCGAATGAATAGACCTCTTTCACTTACGTTTTATATTCGAGGATGGATGGACAGAGAAGCTGTGAGAGTATTTAGCTTCTCCCCCTTCCAATTCCTACACTAGCGGAAACGTTAAGGGCACGGGTTCCAAACGTTTCACTTAAAAGAGAAGATTATCAATATCATTTTGCGACAATAGAAGTTCCATTTTCGCAAGGCTTGAGTAACGGTTCATCGTTGGCAATTCATCCAAGATGACAATATCTGTTCCAAGTCGTTTTAAGAGCTGATCGACCATATTCGAGAGTCTCAATGCAAATGGTCCACTTGTAATAAATCGAAGCGGTACAGCCTCCATCATCATGATGAGTTCTAAAATATAATTCTGAATCGCTTTTGTCTCTAAATCAGTTTCTTGTAAGAAGATGATTTCACGTTCATCGGCTATCGCCAGCATAAACGCACCTGTTTTATAAAATCCCATGGCCGCAATTGGCGACAATATCAACTGGATCTCAAAAGTTTCCGGCAAGATTCCTTGAATCACCTTTTTTGCACGTAAGAGCGAGAAATCACTGACTGCAACGGGCTCAGGTTTTACTTGGAAGAACGGCTTCAATTCTGCAATCTGATTGAAACTGATTTCCTTACGCGTGGTATCAAGCGACTTGACTGCCTTTGTTTTTTGATTATATTCGAGAACAGCATAGCAATCCGCGTCTTCTTGGTCGAGAATACTAGCAGCCTTCAAGAGCTCCTTCCAGTTGCCTTCTTGCAAGAGAATATCACTCACACGTAGCACAAACTGGACTTCTGATTTCTTAAGGTCTGCGAATAAATCAAATGGTTCATTGAAACTCGAAATCATTGGCAATTCTCTGGCCCCTTTCACAGGATATCCTTTCTGCTTCAAGTATTCGATTTCCTCTTCATCGAAATCCGCACGTTTTGAAAACTGAATTTCGATGCCTTTTCTAAACCAAAACGCTTCGGTCCGTTCCTCTCCGACTACCTCATCCGACATGGTTACCAGTCGTTCAGAGAGTCTATAACGAACAAGTTCTTCTTCGTTTTTGAAGAATAATAAACGCAAATCTTGCTGTTCATCACGTTCAATTAAAAAGAAAAACTTCACTGCTCCTCTTTTATTCTGAAAAGCAAAGGCAGCATTTTTGAGTTCTGTTTGCTTTTTTGCGAGCTTAAATAGCAATGGTATACTTTGGTACAATTCCTGACTCATATACACTACCCCAATCTTTCTTTTATTCATTTATATTATACTAGCAATCACATAAATTTGATAGCGGTTTTATTTTTTTATTTAAAATATTATATATTTCATGCTTTTAAATGATTTAATTCCACCTATAAATCCTTTTTCCCACTATCCAATGAATAAATTCGTTTTTTTAATTTTTTATTTTTTCAACTTTTCAAAATTCTTAACATTCTCTTAATCTTTTTTCGGGCTCTTTCTTATTATTTTAAGCATAAAAATACCCCCTCAAGCATTGTATGAACAGTCCTTGACGGGGTATCTTATAAACAATATTTAATTAGCGATCAATCTCCGTAATTTTTCCAGTTGCGTTAGAAATCTTAACGTTCACTTGTTGTCCATTCACGAATAGATCGAATTCCCAGATAATTTCACCATTATCTTTGTCTACGCTCCACTCACGAAGAACTCCTGTTGGGAATTCTTTTTGAGCGATTGCTGCCATCTCATCTACTTGTTTCAAAGTAGCTAAGTCAATTTTTTCTTCATCATGTTCTTCTTTATCTGAAGTTGTTTCATTCACCTTCATGAAAGTCTTTGTTGACTTATCATAACGGTACGTATATTCATTTGTATCATTCATCGCTTCTACTTCATAGAACATCCCATTTGAGTATTCTAATGCAGTAATATCAAGATTTGGGAATTCTTTTTTAAATGCATCTACAATTTCTTTTTGCATTGCATTTTGTCTTCCCATTGCATCTTCTGAAGCGTTTGTCGTTACAGTTGTATTTGTAGCAGTCGTAGCCGATGCTTGAGTTGTCGCTTGTACAGTCGTTGCTTGAGCTGTAGTTGCTTGCGTAGTCTCTGAAGGTGCTGCTTGATTTGAACAGGCTGCTAGCAGGCTTGCGGCTGCAAGACTTAAGATCTTTGTTGTTTTTTCATTTTTTCGATCCATTCTTAAGTTTCAGCTATTATACAACACTATTTTGTTAGAACTTCAAAGAAACTTTTACGAATTATTGAAGAAAAAACACCCTATTGAAACCATCAATAGGGTGCTTGAATTCACAGATTATTCATTTGTGTCTTCTTCAGAAGGTGTTAGCTCACCAACAAGAACTTCCGTTTGTTCCACTGGTAATACTGGTTCTGAAGTACTTGTTTCCATATTGCGGTAACGAGCCATACCTGTACCAGCAGGGATGATCTTACCGATGATAACATTTTCCTTCAATCCGAGTAAGTGGTCTTTCTTGCCGCGGATAGAAGCATCTGTCAAGACACGAGTTGTTTCTTGGAATGATGCAGCAGACAAGAAGCTGTTTGTTTCTAATGAAGCTTTTGTAATACCTAATAATACAGGACGAGCTGTCGCAGGTACTTCACCGTTCATGATTGCAGAGCGGTTACGTTCTGTAAAGTCTGCAATGTCTAATAATGTTCCTGGAAGGATTTCTGTTGAACCTGGATCCATTACGCGAACTTTACGTAACATTTGACGAACCATTACTTCAACGTGTTTATCTCCGATTTCTACCCCTTGCATACGGTATACTTTTTGTACTTCACGTAATAAGTAGTTTTCAACGGATAATACATCACGAACACGTAATAATTCTTTAGGATCGATAGAACCTTCCGTTAATGGAGCACCACGATCGATGATTTGTCCTTCTTCCACTTTTAGACGAGCTGTAAATGGAACTGTGTAAGAACGAGTATCTGTAGAGCCTTTAATCGTAATTTCTTTTGTACGACTTCCAGCATTTTCTTCGATAGAAACTACTTCACCCGCTACTTCACTGATTGTCGCAACCCCTTTTGGATTACGCGCTTCGAAGATTTCTTGGATACGAGGTAAACCTTGGGTAATATCGTCTCCGGCAACCCCACCGGTATGGAACGTACGCATTGTTAACTGTGTACCAGGTTCCCCGATGGATTGAGCAGCAATTGTACCAACTGCTTCCCCCACTTCAACTTCTGAACCTGTAGCTAAGTTACGTCCATAACAGTATTTACATACCCCATGTTTTGTATCACATGTGAACGCTGAACGAATGGTAATTTCTTCGATTCCAGCTTCGATAATCTTACGAGCAATATCTTCAGTAATGATTTCATTGCGTGCTACTAACACTTCACCTGTTTCAGGATGTTTCACTGAACGTTGTGCGTAACGTCCTAACATACGTTCTTCAAGTGTTTCAATGATTTCATTTCCTTCTTTAATCGCAGTAATTGTTAAACCACGATCGCTTCCGCAGTCTGTTTCACGAATAATCACATCTTGCGCAACGTCTACTAAACGACGAGTTAAGTAACCTGAATCGGCTGTCTTCAAGGCCGTATCGGTCATCCCTTTACGAGCACCGTGAGTAGATAGGAACATTTCCATAACGGTTAACCCTTCACGGAAGTTTGATGTAACCGGTAATTCCATGATCTTACCGTTAGGAGCGGCCATCAACCCACGCATACCAGCAAGCTGAGTAAAGTTAGAGATGTTACCACGGGCTCCAGAGTCACTCATCATGAAGATTGGGTTACGAGAACCTAATGTGCGAATTAACGCTTTTTGGATATCATCTTTCGCTTTGTTCCATGTTTCAATAACACGTTCATAACGTTCATCATCTGTAATTAAACCACGACGGAATAATTTAGAGATGTTGTCGACTTGTTTATGTGCATCTTCAAGAATTTCTTTCTTGTTATCTGCAACTGAAATATCTGCAATCCCTACTGTTAAACCAGCACGAGTTGAGAATTTATAACCTAAGTCTTTCATACGGTCTAACATCATTGAAGTTTCAGTGATATGGAATCGTTTGAACACTTCCGCGATGATTTGGCCTAAGTTTTTCTTCTTAAATGGCGAAACGATTTCTCGTTTAGCAATTTCTTCTTTAATGTTTGCTCCTGGCTCTAAGAAGTATTTATCTGGTGTAGCTACTTCTAAATTATCCATTGTTGGTTCATTTAAGTAAGGGAATTCGTTTGGCATGATTTCGTTGAATAATAATTTACCAACAGTCGTTACCATCATTCTCTCTTTTTGCCAATCAGTAAATGGTTTATGAGCAAGTGAGCTTGCTGGAACTGCAATACGGCTGTGTAAATGTACATAACCATTGTTATAAGCCAATACTGCTTCGTCCATGTCTTTGAAGAACATCCCTTCACCAACACGGCCTTCTTGTTCCATTGTTAAGTAATAGTTCCCTAAAACCATGTCTTGAGATGGAGTAACAACTGGTTTACCATCTTTAGGGTTTAGGATGTTTTGAGCAGCTAACATTAGTAAGCGAGCTTCAGATTGAGCTTCTTGAGACAGTGGCACGTGAACCGCCATTTGGTCTCCGTCGAAGTCGGCATTGTAGGCTTCACACACTAATGGGTGAAGGCGGATAGCACGACCTTCTACTAGAGTTGGTTCAAAAGCTTGAATCCCTAGTCTGTGAAGTGTCGGTGCACGGTTCAATAGAACTGGGTGCTCACGAATCACTTCTTCAAGGATTCCCCAAATATCATCATCTAAACGTTCAATTTTACGTTTAGCGCTCTTAATGTTTCCAGCGATTTCACGTTCAACTAATTCTTTCATTACGAAAGGTTTGAATAATTCAATCGCCATTTCTTTTGGAAGACCACATTGGTACATCTTCAAGTTTGGTCCTACTACGATTACTGAACGTCCAGAGTAGTCTACACGTTTACCAAGTAGGTTTTGACGGAAACGACCTTGTTTACCTTTAAGCATGTGACTTAATGATTTCAATGGACGGTTACCTGGTCCAGTAACTGGACGGCCACGACGACCATTATCGATTAAAGCATCCACAGCTTCTTGTAACATACGTTTTTCATTTTGAACGATGATACGAGGTGCATTTAATTCTAATAAACGTTTTAGACGGTTATTACGGTTAATCACACGACGGTATAAATCGTTTAAGTCACTTGTTGCAAAACGTCCACCTTCTAATTGAACCATTGGACGTAAATCTGGTGGGATAACTGGAATAACATCCATGACCATCCAACCAGGTTTGTTTCCTGATTCTTTGAAGGCATCTAAAATATCTAAACGACGAATTGCACGAGTACGTTTTTGACCTTGAGCTGTTTTCAATTCTTCTTTTAATTCAGCGATTTCAGCCTCTAAGTCAACTTTATTTAACAATTCTTGAACGGCTTCCGCACCCATTGCTGCATGGAAACGAGTTCCAAATTCAGCACGTTTTTCACGGTATTCACGTTCTGTTAATAATTGTTTGTTCATTAATGTTGTGTCGCCAGCGTCAATAACAACGTAGCTTGCAAAATAAATGACTTCTTCCAATGCACGTGGACTCATGTCTAACACAAGTCCCATGCGGCTTGGAATGCCTTTGAAGTACCATACATGTGATACTGGAGCTGCTAATTCGATGTGTCCCATACGTTCACGACGAACTTTTGAGCGCGTAACTTCAACACCACAACGATCGCAGACTTTGCCTTTATTATTAATTTTCTTTAATTTTCCACAAGAACATTCTAAGTCTTTTGTTGGTCCAAAGATTTTCTCACAGAATAAACCATCGCGTTCTGGTTTTAAAGTACGGTAGTTGATTGTTTCAGGTTTTGTAACTTCACCATGTGACCATTCACGGATTTTCTCCGGTGACGCCAAACCAATCTGCATACTTTCAAAATTATTTACATCTATCAAGGGGCCTACCTCCCTTTCTTTTGGAATTGCCCTACGATTCCAATAGTTCTATTACTCTTCGTCAATTTCAAAATCATCTTCAACAACGTCTACTTCAACGTCTTCAGATGAAGTTTCTTCTTCTGCTGCTGATAATTCAGCTGCACGGTCTGAATATTCATCTAATTGCGCACGTCTTTCGTTTGTTCTTTCAACGTCACTGAAACGAATTCCTTCGTCTTCGTCCATATCTTCTAGTTTGATTTCTTCATCCTGTGCATCCAGTACTTTCATATCAAGACCTAAAGCTTGTAATTCTTTTACTAATACGCGGAATGATTCAGGTACACCTGGACGTGAAATTTGTTGACCTTTAACGATTGATTCGTAAGTCTTCACACGACCAACAACGTCATCTGATTTGTACGTCAAGATTTCTTGTAATGTATAAGCAGCACCATAAGCTTCCAGTGCCCATACTTCCATTTCCCCAAAACGTTGTCCACCAAATTGCGCTTTACCTCCAAGAGGTTGTTGTGTAACGAGTGAGTATGGTCCAATTGAACGAGCGTGAAGTTTGTCGTCAACCATGTGAGCAAGTTTAATCATGTACATAACCCCTACTGACACACGGTTATCGAATGGTTCCCCTGTACGTCCATCATATAGAATTGTTTTCGCATCACGAGCCATACCCGCTTCTGCAACAGTTCCCCATACGTCTTCATCTTGCGCACCGTCGAATACTGGTGTTGCGATGTAAATACCTAATTCACGAGCAGCCATCCCTAAGTGTAACTCTAACACTTGTCCGATGTTCATACGTGAAGGTACCCCTAATGGGTTTAACATGATGTCAACTGGTGTTCCATCTGGTAAGAATGGCATATCTTCTTCCGGCATAATACGGGAAACAACCCCTTTATTACCGTGACGTCCGGCCATCTTATCCCCTTCATTGATTTTACGTTTTTGTACAATATATACACGAACTAATTTGTTTACGCCAGGTGCTAATTCATCACCTGCTGCACGTGTGAACACACGTACATCGCGGACAATACCGCCACCGCCATGAGGTACACGTAGAGACATGTCACGAACTTCACGAGCTTTTTCACCGAAGATTGCGTGTAATAAACGTTCTTCTGGTGATTGTTCTGTTAATCCTTTAGGAGTTACTTTACCGACTAAGATGTCACCATCTTTAACTTCGGCACCGATACGGATAATTCCGTCTGCGTCAAGGTTCTTCAATGCGTCTTCCCCAACGTTTGGAATCTCACGAGTAATTTCTTCAGGTCCAAGCTTTGTATCACGAGCTTCTGAATCGTAGTCGTCAATGTGGATTGAAGTATACACATCGTCTTTCACTAGACGTTCACTCATGATAACCGCATCCTCATAGTTGTAACCTTCCCAAGTCATGAACGCTACTAGAACGTTTTGTCCTAATGCTAATTCACCTTTTTCCATAGAAGGTCCGTCTGCTAGAATTTCGCCTTTAACGACTTTATCCCCTTGTGCCACGATTGGACGTTGGTTGTAACACATACCCGCATTTGATCCGTGGAACTTAGTGATGTAGTAAGTATCTAATGAGCCATCAGCTGTACGTACACGTACTTCTTTAGCATCAACGAATTCGACTACACCATCACGTTTACATAACAAGGCCACCCCTGAGTCATGCGCAGATACGTATTCCATACCTGTACCGATAAATGGTGCTTTTGGATTTAACAATGGAACAGCTTGACGTTGCATGTTCGCACCCATCAACGCACGGTTTGAGTCGTCGTTTTCTAAGAACGGAATACATGCTGTCGCAACTGCAACTACTTGTTTAGGAGAAACGTCCATATAGTCAACGCGTTCTACTGGTACTTCTAAGTTTTCAGATACGTAACGCGCCATAACAACATCATTCACGAAGCTTCCGTCTTCATTTAATGGAGAGTTTGCTTGCGCTACTACGAAGCTATCTTCTTCGTCAGCTGTTAAGTAGTCGATTTTATCTGTAACTTTATGAGTGTTCCAGTCTACACGACGGTATGGAGTTTCGATGAAACCATATTTGTTAATCTTCGCATAAGTTGATAAGCTGTTGATCAATCCAATGTTTGGTCCTTCAGGAGTTTCGATAGGACACATACGGCCATAGTGAGAATAGTGAACGTCACGAACTTCATATCCGGCACGGTCACGAGTCAAACCACCAGGTCCTAACGCTGATAGACGGCGTTTGTGTGTTAACTCTCCTAATGGGTTTGTTTGGTCCATGAATTGTGACAATTGAGAAGATCCGAAGAACTCTTTAATAGCCGCAACGACTGGACGAATGTTCACTAATTGTTGTGGTGTTACTGTTGCAGTGTCTTGAATAGACATACGTTCACGAACCACACGTTCCATACGAGATAAACCAATACGGAATTGGTTTTGTAATAATTCTCCTACTGAACGGATACGACGATTTCCTAGGTGGTCGATGTCGTCTGTTGTTCCGATTCCTTCGTAAAGGTTTAAGAAGTAGCTGATTGTTGCAATAATGTCACTTGCAGTCACGTGTTTCACGTCTTCAGTCACGTTTCCGTTACCAATGACTTTAATCACACGTTCTGGGTCAACTGGCGAGTAAACTTCTACTGTTTGAATCGTTACTGGCTCTTTAATTACTCCGTCTTCTGATGGATATAAAGTGAATAGGTTCGCACCTTTTTCAAGCACTTCTACTACTTTTTCCATTACATCGCGTTCAAGAACTGTTCCTTTTTCAACAACGATTTCTCCTGTTTCAGGATCTACTAAGTTCTCAGCAATTGTTTGGTGTAATAAACGATTTTTTAGGTTTAATTTTTTATTGACTTTATAGCGTCCAACTGCTGCTAAATCATAGCGGCGTGGGTCAAAGAAACGAGCTGTTAATAAGTTACGCGAACTTTCAGCTGTTTTTGGTTCACCCGGACGTAGGCGATCGTAAATGTCTTTTAGGGCTTCTTCTGTACGAGATTCATCCATACGTTTATGAACATCTTTATCTAGAGTTAAACGTAATGTTTCGCTATCCCCAAAGATTTCTTGGATAAGCTCATCTGAACCGAAACCTAACGCACGAACTAATACCGTTAATGGGATTTTACGAGTACGGTCGATACGCACATAAGAAATGTCTTTTGAATCTGTTTCATATTCTAACCATGCACCACGGTTTGGAATTAATGTTGAACCATATAATTGCTTACCGTTTTTGTCAGGTCTGTCATGGAAATAAGCACCTGGTGAACGTACTAATTGTGATACAATTACACGTTCTGCACCATTAATGATAAATGTACCCATTTCAGTCATTAATGGGAAGTCACCAAAGAATACTTCTTGGTCTTTCACTTCGCCAGTTTCTTTGTTTACTAAACGCATTTTTACGTAAATTGGAGCTGCGTAATTTGCGTCGTGATTTCTAGCTTCTTGTAAATTATATTTTGGAGCATGTAATTCATAATCTAAGAATTCCAATGATAAATTACCAGTATGGTCTTCAATAGGAGAAATATCCTTGAACATTTCACGGATTCCTTCATCCAAGAACCATTGGTAAGAATCTGTTTGGATTTCAATCAGATTAGGTAATTCTAATACTTCACTGATTCGTGCATAACTTCTACGCACACGGTGTCTACCGTATTTCACATCATGATGTGCCAACTCTTCCACCCCTAATAATTAGTATTGATAAATGTTACATTTTAATGACATTTATTAAAAGTTCGTAACAAATGAAGATCTCGGTCGATTTTTAAACAAAAAAAAACCAAAAGAATTGTTTGCGGTCATTTGTGAAAAATGCAAATTCTTTTGTTTTAAGCCTTTATTTGTAAGGAATTGGACAATATTTCAACCCTCACACCGATTAAAATCCACACTTATTGCGTTATATTATTATACACAAAATCCCAAGCATCGTCAAGGTTGACGACACTTGGGAAAGTTAGATTTTTTCTGGTTTTTTCGGACTAATAAGTGCCCTCTTCGACTGATTGATTCTTCACGATTTTCACAATCCGACTTGTTCCAAGACGACTTGCTCCTAATTCGATGAATTTTTCGGCATCTTCAATGCTAGAAATTCCTCCAGCAGCCTTTACAAGAACGCCTTCACCAACGTGTTTCTTCATTAGCGCCACGTGTTCAAATGTCGCACCTGCCGTTGAAAATCCTGTTGAAGTCTTAATGAATTCCGCACCCGCTTTTGTCACAACTTCACACATCTTGATGATTTCTTCTTCTGTAAGAAGCGCAGTTTCGATAATCACTTTTAAGATATGACCGCTACAGGCTTCATGAATTTGACGAATTTCATCTTCTACAACATCAAAGCGTCCATCTTTCACGTCTCCGATATTGATGACCATATCGATTTCGCTGGCTCCGTTTTGGATGGCATCTTTGGTTTCGAAGACTTTGGTTGCTGTTGTGCTATAGCCGTTCGGGAATCCAATAACAGTACAGATGGCTAATTTTCCATTCACATATTCGCTGGCACGTTTGACAAAAGAAGCTGGGATACATGCTGAAGCTGTTTCGTACTTCATCGCATCATCCAAAATTTCTTTGATTTCAGTCCAAGTAGATGCTGGCAATAGTAATGTATGGTCGACTGTTTTCAAAATTTCTTTGATTTCCATATAATCCCTCTTTCTTATTTTGCACGGTCTTCTTTAATTAAATTACGAAGGGCTTCGACAGCAACTTTAATGGCTGCTTCTGTATCATGTACAATTGGATTTGATAACCCTGCCGCTTCTCTTTCTTGGTTTCCTACTACTAAGAAAGTAGATCCAACGCGAACGCCTAAATGGCTCGCTACAACGAATAATGCTGCTGATTCCATTTCAGAAGCTTTTACTCCTAAACGTTTCCAAGCTTCCCACTTGTTTTGCAAGTCATAGCTAACTGGCATCACTTGTGGTTCGTGCTGTCCATAGAATGAATCTTTACATTGCACGACCCCTGCATGTGTTGTGTAGCCTAAGCTTTTACCCGCATTAATCAGTGCTGTTACAACATCGTAGTTTGCAATCGCTGGGAATTCAATCGGAGCATACTCTCGTGTTGTCCCTTCTGTACGAATCGCACCTGTCGCAATCACGATGTCTCCACCCTTAACATCGATATCAATTCCTCCACATGTCCCAACACGCACAAATGTATCTGCGCCACTGCGTACTAATTCTTCAAGCGCGATTGCAGCAGACGGTCCACCAATCCCTGTGGATGTCACACTTACTTTCTCTCCGTCTAAATATCCTGTATACGTAACATATTCACGGTTATCCGCTACTAACTGCGCATTATCAAAGTGTTCCGCAATTTTAGCACAGCGTTTGGGATCCCCTGGTAAAATCACATAGCGACCTACATCCCCTTTACGTGTATGGATATGATATTGTAATCCCTCTTCTGAATATTTCATGAATACCTTCCTTCCCTGCACCTTGTGTGCCTCAATATTCCCCTAGCAAACTAGGAAGGGGCCATGGTTTTTCCATAGCCCCAGATAGGAGGATGATGACAAATCTTCATCAAATAATTATGCCTATAGATGCCTTTTGCAAGTATAGTTGAAAGGATTAAATAATTGGATATACAGTTACCATAATTATCTCTATTTGCCTCTTCATCCCTCTACACTCACCAATATTTTACCAAAATTACCCTTGTTTTGCAAACGGTTCATTTTTGATTTTGGATACGCAATTTTTATTTTTTTATCCGCCAATAACTCGTCTACGAACTCCCAAACGCAAGCTTCCATCTGACTTTCTGGATTGGGGACGGGACGCAAGAGTGGTCTCCAAAGTTCTTTCACTCTTTTCATAAAATCCAACATTTCAACATCCCCAACAAAAGCCATTTGTTCCAATAATATCCAAGCATACCCCTTCCAAACAAGATTAGGCACCTTAAATGCCTCGGTATAAATTGGGAACGTTAAGAAAGAATTTGGAAGGTCTTCTATAGTTTGACGGGATCTGTATAACTTTACGAGAAACGCCCTCGTGAGTGGAGACGCTAATTTCTTAAAAAGCATTGTATCCCTTGCAGTCCATTTCATCTCTCCATCGGGTTTTAAGTGTGCTTTTAAAGGAACAGAATCATCGACAAACTTCTTCCATTTTTTCCACGAGAACGATAAGAGCGGTACCCGAACTATTTGATATGTCATCTGCTGAGAGCGAGCTTTTATCTTAATTTGCGTATGAAAAATCACCTCCCCTTTCACAAAGAAAATCAAATAATTACCTAATTGAGGGTGGTATTTCATTAAATAACAAAAGGTGTCTGTCAATTTATGCTGCTCCTCATAATCTTTCCCTAAAATCCAGTGGACGGGCATTCCAATCTCACCTAAATGTTCAGTACGCTCTATGATATCGTTAGGCGATATTACGCTACATTGATACTCGATGCACCAAGCGTTATTGTCTTCCGTTACGATAATATCAGGAATTTGAACTACAGAGGAAATGTATGGCTCTAGCTCTACATGGAACCCATGTTGTTTCAAACTTTCAAATAAAAAACGCTTCCCTTCCTGATGTGCTTGCGTTTCCTCCTGTCTATGTTTCTTTGGAATGTGCGCAAAGAACACGACGCCATTTCGAGAAATCTTCTTCGTTACTTTCTCTCCGCATTCCGGGCAAAAATAGACTTCATCTTCTTTAATTTGTGTGGAATGAATTAATTCACCTGTTTTGGTTCTAACGATATTCATATCTATCACCTCAACAAAAAATACGAAAAAACCTCTCTAAGAGACTTAGAGAGGTTTCACTCATTAAATTAAGTTTGAGTCTTTGAGAAGTTCTTCAATCATCGTACTTTTGATTTTCTTTGCAGCACGTTTTTCAAATAATTTTACTAAGAACGGAACTTTCACATCAGCTAATTTCTTACCATCCATCAAGCGATTTGTTGATTTGGCAAGAACACGTAAATCATAAGCTGAAGCAAATACTTCTGGTACACCACGATCGACATCAAGCAATGTATACACTGCTTCCATCGCTGTACGTACAGAATATTCTGTTGTGAACACTGTATCGCGAGGGGTTTCGGCGAAGTTACCAATGAAGGCAATGTTCTTAGAACCACTTGGAACAACGAGTGGGCGGTCTCCATCTTTACGAGCCATGAAGTAGCTTGTGATATAAGGCATGTAGCAAGGAACTGTATTACATCCTTGGCTAGCGAATTCATGAATCAATTCTTCTGGAACACCCATGTGATATAACCATTCTTCGGCTATTTCAATCCCTGTACATTCTTCGATTGGTTTTTTCACGTAATTTCCTTCAATTCCTGAATATAATCCGTAAATCCATACGACTAATTCATCTTTACTTTGGGCTTTGAAATGTGGTTGACGGTTCAATGTGTAGCTCATCATCCAGTTAGAGTCGCGAACGGTTACGATTCCTCCTGTCACCACTTTTCCAGCATAAGGATCACGTTTTGAGATTTTTTGGATGTATTCAGCGATACGTTTGTCTTTTACAGTTGTTGTAGCTGAAACGAACCAGCTTTGGTCTGGCAAGTTTTCACAGAATACTTCAGGATGTCCAAAACGTTCATCTTGTTTCGCTAAGTTTTTCCATAGGCTCCATGCTCCACCTAATTCTTTTGAAATTGGAGCTGGAGTATTGTTGTCCCCATATGTTGTTGCAGCAGTAATACTACCGTTTGTCACGAACACTAAATCATTTTCTGTTAAATTGCGTGTTTCTAAAACGCCACCTACTTCTAACACAAGTTCTTTAGCAATTATGTCGCTTCCAACATGTTCAACAATCACATTTTTAACAACTGTATCGTATTCGAATTGAACATTATGTTTTTTCAAGTAGTTCACAAGTGGTAAAACGAGTGATTCATATTGATTGTATTTAGTAAATTTCAATGCAGATAAGTCAGGCAGACCATCGATATGGTGAATGAAACGTAAGATGTAACGTCGCATTTCAATCGCTGAATGCCATTTTTCGAATGCAAACATACTAGCCCAGTATGTCCAGAAGTTTGATTCGAAGAACTCTTCACTGAATACATCGGTGATTTTTAACCCTTGCAATTCAGATTCGGATGTCATATATAATTTCACCATTTCTTCACTTGATTTATCGCTTAAAGTGAATTGGCCATCGTCTGGAATACGTTGCCCTTTATTTTCAATCACACGACAATGTGAAAAGTTAGGGTCTTCCTTATTAAGCCAGTAGAACTCATCTAACACAGATGCCTCTTCGACTTCTAGTGACGGGATTGATCTGAACAAATCCCATAAACATTCGAAGTGATCTTCCATTTCACGTCCACCACGAATAATAAATCCTCGTGTTGGATTTAAGATTCCGTCTAAGCTTCCTCCTGCAAGTGGAAGTTCTTCTAAAATATGGATGTTTTCTCCTTTCATTTGGCCATCTCTTACTAAGAAAGCCGCTGCTGATAAGGATGCAAGCCCTGAACCAACTAAGTAAGCTGATTTTTGGTCAACTCCTTGTGGTTTTTTAGGGCGAGCAAATGCTTCGTAATTTCCGTTTGAATGATACATAGTAATTCCTCCTAGTTCCTGAAAATCAGGTGTTGTTCTTTACAATCCTTACTCTACTCCCGTTTTACAAAAAGCACCATAGACAAAAAAATCCCAATGTCCAAACTTTGGACACTGGGATAGCATTGTAAAGTTTTTACTGGGAAATCCGAGCCACAATCGTTCCAATCATGACTTGCTCAATTTTTTCAACGAGCTCTTTGGCAGTGCCAGGCATTTGACGGCTAATCCAATCAAGCCCTACACCAACGAGCGCATACGTATAAAACTCAATCGAAAATTGTACCTGCTCAGCTTCTGCTCCACTAACATTAATTTCATTGAAAATTAAATCGGTTAAGAATCTTTCTACTTCCCGTTGCAAGAGCCGCTCTACGTTCTCTTTGCTGACAGACCTATACGTGTTAAGGACAAAGTTGCGATTGTCATCCATATATTGGAATAGTGCCTCCAGGGCGTCTTGCCAATTTTCATAAGAAATATTCTCACCTAGCGTGATATGCGCTTCATTTAAATAAATCCATTCGACCAATTCATAAATATCATGGAAATGATTATAAAACGTTTGACGACTAATCCCGCATTTCTTCGTTAAATCCTGTACAGTAATCTTCGTCAACGGCTTTTCATTCATTAGTTCTTTGAGCGTATTGGCTAACATCTTTTTCACAACAAGTGTCATTTGTATCCCTCTGTTTCATGAAGAAAAAGAGCGGGTTTCCCCCCACTCTTTATTTCTCTAAATTCTTTTCTTGTACGATATCCCATGAAAAGCCTAAAGCCCCTTCACCAAGGTGAGTTCCAACAACTGGACCAAAATAGGCCAATGATGTTCGTAACTTAGGATATTGTTCTTGCATTTTTTGTCTCCAAGCTTCACCAGCTTCTGGAGCATTTGCATGAATAATGACTAATTCATAGCCATCTCCGTCCGTTGTTCCTGTTTCATCTGCAAATAATTGTTCGATACGTTTCATCGCTTTTTGTTGCGTGCGAATCTTTTCAAATGGAACAATTTTTTTATCGACAAATGTCAAGATTGGCTTAATTTTCAACATAGAACCCACTAATGCAGCCCCTGCAGATAAACGTCCACCGCGTTGTAAATTGCTTAAATCATCAACGATAAAGTAGGCTGTCGTACGATCAACTAATCGTTGAACAGTTTCTACAATTTCTGAAGGAGAATACTCTCCAGATTTTGCCATTACCGCTGCTAATTTTACAGCTCTTGCTTGAGGTGCACAACTAATCCCTGAATCAATTGGATAAATCGGCACTTCATCTTTCATGTCATCGGCCACAGCCACACAAGTTTGATAAGTCCCACTAATTCCGCTAGAAATAGTAATAGGAATAATAGCATCATAATCTTTTGCAAGTTCGCGGAATAATTCGTAAGTTTCTCCTACTGGTGGTTGTGTACTCGTTGGAAAGATTGAAGAAGATTTTACTTTTGCATAAAATTCTTCAGATGAAATATCTATATCTTCACGATACGTCTCTTGTCCAAAAATAACAGACAACGGCATCACATATACATTTAGCTTGGCTAATTCTTCTTTCGTTAAATAAGCTGTACTATCTGTAACGACAGCAATTTTCATCTATCCAACTCCTTTCACATTTGAAATTAAGTGAACTTTAAAGTCAAAAAAACTTCAAAACTCCTACATTCAAGTATAACAAAAAATAAATACCTACGCAATGAATGGTAAGTTTTCTAAAAGAAGCTTAACAATACTTGCTCATCCATCAAATTGCAGTATAATAGAAGACATAGTAATTTTTTTGGAGGTATTATGGAACAAAGATCAACGCAACATCAATTAGATAAACAAAAGAAAAATGACTGGTTTTTACGATTCTTCAAAGGAATGTTCATCGGTTCAGGATTTATCCTCCCTGGTGTCAGCGGTGGTGCACTTGCTGCTATCTTTGGACTTTATGAACGCATGATTGCTTTCCTCGCAAACGTGACAAAAGACTTCAAGAAGAACGTATTATTCTTCTTACCAGTCGGAATCGGTGCTCTAGCAGGTATCGTTGTCTTATCATTTGGCGTAAGTTACTTACTTGGAAACTTTGAAACAATCATCCTGTGGTTCTTCATCGGATGTATCGTAGGAACAATCCCTGCTCTTTGGAAAGAAGCTGGAAAAGAAGGTCGCTCAACACGCGATATTATCATTCTGATTGCTTCATTTGTCGGCGGATGCTTACTCCTTTACTTAGGTGAAAATGCAATTGGCGGTAGCGTTGAAGCTAACTTCTTCACTTGGATGATTGCCGGTGGATTAATCGCTCTTGGAATTATCGTTCCTGGACTTAGCCCATCAAACTTCATCGTATATATGGGGATGTACAAACAAATGTCAGATGGTTTCAAAACATTAGATATGAGTGTGATTCTTCCAATCGCATTAGGTGGACTTGTAACATTAGCTCTCTTCTCAAAACTTGTACACTACATCTTTAAGAAAGCTTATCCACAATTATTCCACTTCATTTTCGGAATCGTGCTTGCTTCAACTGTAATGATCATCCCAACAAACTACGCTGGATTTGACATCGTTCAATACCTTGCCTGCGTTGTTATGTTAGGATTTGGAACATGGTTAGGTGCATTTATGGCGAAACTTGAAGACACTTATAAATAACATTTCAAACAGCTTTGCTTCTCGCAAGGCTGTTTTTTTATGTCTCAAATTAACCGTTCTGTTAATTTCCTCTTCTACTTAAAAAAGCAAAATGTAACATATAAGTTACGTGATATGCTCCCTCTAAAGTAGACACTAAAAAAAGTAAACTACTTTAGAGGGGGTATTTTTTAGATTGGCTAAGAAACATACTGCAAAAGAATTAGAACGATTCATAGAATTGTATTTAGATGGTGTGCCTTTTCGTGAGCTGCGTAGTGAATATGGTTTAAAGATTTCACCTGGAGCATTTAATATGTATTTTTTGAACTATAAAGCATATGGACCTTCTGCATTAGAAAATCGAGACGGGTTTAACACTTATACAAAGGAATTTAAAGAAAAGGTGGTTAAAGAGTTTTTAGAATCGAAAACCTATTTAAGAGCAATTGCAAGAAAATACAAAATTCCTTCTGCTAGAACTGTACGAAATTGGATTATTAAGTATACTAATGGTGAGGCCACGAAGGCCTACGATCCTAATCCAGAGGTGTACACTATGAAATATAGAAAAACAACGCACGAAGAAAGAATCCTTATCGTCAAAGACTGTATTCAAAATCAATTAAACTATAAACAAACTGCACAGAAATATAACGTTTCTTACAACTTGGTGTATCAATGGGTAAAAAAATATCAAAAATATGGTCCTGATGGATTA
The DNA here is from genome assembly GCF_938030755.1 of uncultured Granulicatella sp. GTDB lineage: Bacteria > Bacillota > Bacilli > Lactobacillales > Aerococcaceae > Granulicatella. The sequence goes on from NZ_CALHIF010000079.1 coordinate 37,396, forward strand.
ATAGACAGTCGAGGGAAACGAAAACCAGAAAATATACAGACAGAAACTGAGCGTATTCGTGCAGAAATGGCAATATTAAAGGCGCGAAACGAATATTTAGAAACCGAAAATGCCGCACTAAAAAAATTACAAGAAGTGGAAAGCGAGTTGATGTTTGCCA
>NZ_CALHIF010000080.1 GCF_938030755.1 uncultured Granulicatella sp.
TAACGGATCTAAGACTGTATTCAGCAACGCTCCAATAATAATCGCCATCATAGAATAAGTGGCTCTACCATCTGCACGAACGAGTGGATTAAATCCAATTGAAAACATAAAAAATGGGATTCCTAGCGCTGTAATGCCAACATATTCACTGGCATATCCTAAAATTTGATCGGTTGCACCAAATAAATTCATTAAAGGTTGCAAGAACACGAATACAATGCTCATAATAATGAATCCAGCTGTCAAAAGTAACACAACGGCCGTTCCTGTCACTTCACGCGCATGTTTATCTTCCTTTCGTCCTAGCGCCAAGTTAAAGTTCGAAGCTGCACCAATTCCTACCATTAATCCAATCGCCATACAGATTGTTGTAATGGGAAAGGCAATATTCGTAGCTGCATTCCCTAAGTATCCTACCCCTTGTCCAATAAAGATTTGGTCGACAACATTATAGAGTGCATTCACCACATTCGCGACAATCGCAGGAATCGCCATTTTCCTAAGAAGAGACCCTATCTTTTCAACCCCTAACGGATTTTGTTTTTCTTCAACTCCCATTCAAACTCTCCTTTTCAATCAGTTATATATACGCATAAAAAAAGTCCCTCCACACGCGGAGAGATCTACCAATACATTTATCTTAACTTTGAAATCTGATTTTGTCAAACATCCAATCCCGCTATTTCGGTTTCAGAAACTCCAACGGACACTCCAATTTTAGCGAACACTAATTTTTCGTAAGATTCGTCTTTTTTTATCCGCATTTTGATTTATGTCGGCCTAAGAAAGATAGCTCATCTTATAAAATATACGAATAGATTTTTAATTCTTCGTTCTGAAGAATCATGCGGATTCTATAAAAGCAGTAATGGGGAATGATATCAAAACGAATTAACGGGAGTTAGGAATTTATTCCTTACTCCCGTTTTTGAGGCTTTGGAGGGGCAAGACTTCGGCTTGCACCGTTATCCCATTACAGCTTTTATGAAGGCATCCGCATCGATTCGAAAGAACGAAACTTCTATAAAAATACAACCCCCTATGTTTTATAAGAAGCAGAATTATCCTTCTTAAACAATCCAGCCATAAATCAAAACCTTCGGTTTTATATTTATAATTAAGCACAAAAAAGACTCGTATTGCTACGAGCCTTTTAAAAATTAGTCTTCAAGCGGACGAGAGAAGTTTGCAATCTCGCGTTGTACTAACTCTAGATATGCTTCTACAGGCATTGATTTCGTTTCTTTAGAACCATAACGACGAACCGTTACAGTACCTTCTTCAACCTCTTTATCCCCAATTACTAATTGATAAGGAATCTTTTGAGTTTGAGAGGCACGAATCTTGTAGCCCATCTTCTCATTACGATCATCTAATTCAACACGTAATCCTAAACGAGCCATTTTTTCTTTCAACTCACGGGCAGCATCATAATGATGTTCCACACTTACAGGAATGATTGTTGCTTGAACTGGAGCTAACCAAGTTGGGAACGCTCCTTTATATTCTTCGATTAAGTACGCTACGAAACGTTCTGCAGTTGAAACAACCCCACGATGGATAACCACTGGACGGTGAGTGTTATCTCCATCTTCACCAACGTATGTTAAGTCGAAGCGTTCTGGTAATAAGAAGTCTAATTGGATTGTAGACATTGTTTCTTCTAATCCCATTGCTGTACGGAATTGAATATCTAATTTTGGACCGTAGAATGCTGCTTCACCGATAGCTTCGAAGTATTCTAATCCCA
>NZ_CALHIF010000081.1 GCF_938030755.1 uncultured Granulicatella sp.
TAAAAATATGATTTCATTAACAAAAGAGAATATTCATGAGAAAAATTATATTGATATTATTTTTATCAAATACATTATCTTTAATCACAATATCTGTGAATCCAGTAAATCGAATCCCTGAATAAACTAAGTTGTCGAAATGATTGTTCAAAATCTTAATATTCGAAGGATTTTGAGTAGTAACAGCTTGATAATGCGTACCAATTGCGGTTACCAACTCACCAGACTTATCACTCTTTCCAAAGTATGAATTTTGAATGGTTACATTTTCTGACTTCACACCAGTTTCGTTTAATGCGTACGGGAATCCTTTTCTTGTCATCGGTTCGATTTGAATCGACTCTTTTGTAATCATCGCATTATCTTTAATCGTTTTAGGTAATGCTTGACCTAAGAAACGAGATTGATCCACCAATACATTTTTAGACCCCGCAATTTGAATGGCATGCCCTTGATAACTATCTTTAAACGTTACATTGCGGATAGTGACATTTGAGCTATTCCCAATCGCAAAACCACCAGAAGAATTAATAAACGGTAAATTCTTTGGTTTAGTGCCTTCTTCATTCAAAGCACCATTCATATCAATCGTACCACCCGTAAAACTAATATTTTCTGTTGGCTCCCAGAAAATCTTATCTCCTCCATTAATGAAAGGACCCGTCATAAATACGATTGAAGGACGTCCTTGGAAATTAATTCCGTTAACAATCGTTGCATCATCATGCAAGCGAATATCAATATTACTCTTTAATTGGACCATTTTCTTTACAAGATACGTTCCTTCAGGGAAATATAATTTTCCTCCACCTAGTCCTTGAGATGCAGCATCGATAGCTGCCTGCATAGCTTCATGATCATCCGTAACTCCATCCCCAACTGCACCGAAATCTTTAACATTTAAAGTATCAGTTGTAGGTTGAGCAGCTTCTACCCCATTCGCACTTCTTTCCGATACAGAACGAAGTGCGATAGCTGGTACATTTAGTTTTTCATCATTTGTATCTTTATTTACTTCTTCTACTTTTTCACCAGCATCAGCTTTCTTAGGAGTTTCTACATTTTCTTTTGGAATTGCATTCTCTACCGTAGTTTCTAACTGATTATCCTTTTGAACGGGAGTTTCTTTCGCCTCTTTATCATCCTCTTGAACTTTTTCAGGCGATGTCTCCGTTGTTACTAGCTTGTTTTCTTCTGTAGTTGACTGAGTAGAGGGAGTTACTTCCTCTGCCAATACATTTTGTGCGCCCACAAAGGAAACCGCTAACAAAATTGAGCAAACTCCAACTTTTAACTTACGAATACCAAATACTTTTTTGCCGTCTAAACGTTTCATAATGACCTCCATATTTTCTGACCTAATAGATATTTACTTTTTGACACCGGTGTCATTTTATGACGACTACATCTTATCGCTCGAGCGATTAAATGTCAAGCGTTTTCAAAACTACTTGTTTATATACTAAATCAAAGTAACAAAAAAGAATGCTGCTCTTCAACATTCTTCTTCACGCTATTTTTATTCTTAGTTC
>NZ_CALHIF010000082.1 GCF_938030755.1 uncultured Granulicatella sp.
ACTCAATTCAGCGTATATTAACGGTTGATTTTAGTGAAAAATTCCCAGTGTTGTGTTATTATAAATTAAATCAATAAAATGATTAAATTTATATAAAGGAGGTAGCTTTATGGTAGGGATTATCATTGCAAGTCATGGTGAATTCGCTGACGGAATTAAGCAATCAGGTTCAATGATTTTTGGAAATCAAGAAAAAGTTGAGTCTGTTACTTTTATGCCTAGTGAAGGACCTGAAGACTTACAACGTAAACTGCGTGAGGCTGTTGATAAACTAGAGACAGAAGAAATTCTATTTTTAGTAGATTTATGGGGAGGAAGCCCATTTAACCAAGCAAATATTTTGTTCGAAGAAGATCCTGAACATCGTGCAATTGTTGCTGGTTTAAGCTTACCAATGCTTATTGAATCGTACGCTAGTCGTTTTTCAATGAATACTTCTCATGAAATCGCAAAGGCAATTGCACCAACTGCGATTGAAGGAGTTAAGATTCGTCCAGAAGCTCTTCAACCAGAAGAGAAGAAAGAGGAAAAATCTGCACCTTCAACACCTGTTACTAACGGAGCCATTCCAGAAGGAACAGTTATTGGAGATGGAAAAATTAAATTCGTTTTAGCTCGTATCGATACTCGTTTGTTACATGGACAAGTAGCTACAAGTTGGACAAAAGCAACAAATCCAAACCGCATTATCGTTGTTTCTGATAAAGTTGCAAAAGATGACTTACGTAAGAAATTAATTGAACAAGCAGCACCTACTGGAGTTCGTGCTCATGTGATTCCACTAGATAAACTAGTAGAAGTGTACAACGATCCACGTTTTGGAGATACAAGGGCATTATTATTATTCGAAACACCACAAGAAGCTTTAGAAGTTATTGAAAAAGGTGTTCATATTGATCAATTAAATATTGGATCAATGGCACACTCTGTAGGTAAAGTTCAAGTAAGTAATGCATTATCATTAGACCAAGATGATGTTGAAACTTATAAAAAATTACGTGATTTAGGTGTTAAAATGGATGTTCGAAAAGTTGTTTCGGATTCTCCTGGAGACATTTTTAAACTGATTGAAGCAAAGTCTAATGAAGGCTTGAAACTATAATAGAGAGATAGGAGATTATTATGGATTTTAATTTATTTCAAATTATTTTAGTCCTAATTGTCGCATTCTTGGCTGGTTTGGAAGGAATCTTAGATGAGTTTCAATTCCATCAACCAATTATTGCTTGTACATTAGTTGGACTTGCGACAGGACATTTAACTGAGGGGATTATCCTTGGTGGTTCTTTACAAATTATTGCACTTGCTTGGGCAAACGTTGGTGCTGCGGTAGCACCTGATGCTGCTTTAGCATCAGTAGCTTCAGCTATTATTTTTATTAAAGGGAATGATTTTTCAGAAGGTGGACGTAACCTTGCTATTGCTACTGCTGTTACTTTAGGGACAGTTGGTTTAGTTTTAACAATGGTGGTACGTACATTATCAGTTGCATTAGTCCATAGAGCGGATGCAGCGGCTGAACAAGGAGACTTCAAAGGGGTTTCATTCTGGCATTATGTTGCATTATGTTGCCAAGGATTACGTATTATGATTCCAGCTGGATTACTTTTATTCTTACCTTCAGATGTTGTTCAAGGTTACTTAAAATCAATTCCTGATTGGTTTGCTAATGGTATGACAATTGGTGGTAACATGGTAGTTGCAGTGGGGCTAGCAATGGTTATTAACTTAATGGCTTCTAAAGAAACTTGGCCATTCTTCTTCATCGGTTTTGCAATCGCTCCTTTAAACGAGTTAACATTGATTGCAACTGGTGTTATCGCTTTAAGTTTAGCGTTAATTTACTTAAACTTATCTAATAACAGCGGAAATGGTTCAACTGGTGGACGCTCAGGTTCTGGAGACCCACTAGGTGACATTTTAAATGACTACTAAGGAGTGTGAATGAGATGACAGAGAAAAAAGTATCTTTAACGAAACAAGACCGCTTAAAAGTTATGTTACGTTCACAATTCTTACAAGGTTCTTGGAACTATGAACGTATGCAAAATGGAGGATGGGCATTCTCCCTAATTCCTGCATTGAAAAAATTATATCCAAACCCAGAAGATTCAAAAGCAGCGTTAAAACGTCACTTAGAATTCTTTAATACTCACCCATATATTGCTTCACCGATTCTTGGGGTAACTTTAGCCTTAGAAGAAGACCGTGCAAACGGGGCGGCAATTGATGACGCAACAATTCAAGGGGTTAAAGTTGGTATGATGGGACCACTAGCTGGTATCGGTGACCCTGTATTCTGGTTTACTGCTCGTCCAATTCTAGGTGCGATTGCTGCAGGATTAGCAGCAACGGGTTCAATCATTGGACCATTATTCTTCTTTATTGTTTGGAACTTAATTCGTATCGCTTTTATGTGGTATACACAAGAGTTAGGATATCGCCAAGGCTCTGAGATTACTAAGGACTTATCTGGTGGTATTTTACAATCTATTACAAAAGTTTCTTCAATTGTAGGGATGTTTGTAATGGGGATTTTAGTACAGCGTTGGACAAGTATGAAATTCCCACTTGTCTTGACAAAAGTACAATTGACGGCTGATCAATATATTCAAACACCTGGAAAAGATGATGTTGTGACTGGTGGACAACTTCAAGAGATTGTTGCCAAACTATTGGATGGTAAAAAATTATCGCCAGAAGTTGTAACCACTCTTCAAGACAACTTGAACAAATTGATTCCAGGATTGGCTGCTTTACTATTAACATTCTTAGTAATGTGGTTATTGAAGAAAAATGTAAAACCAATTTACATTATCTTTGGGCTATTTGCATTAGGTATTTTAGCTGGTTTAACAGGAGTAATGGCTCCTTAATAGAAAGAATTGGAGGTAGATTATGGTTGTATCGTTAAATACAAAAGCCATTTATAAAACAAAAGCAAACCTATTCGATGGGGGCTTTGGGTATACCAATGGGGATATTCTGATTGGAGACCGTGCTTTTGAATTTTACAATCATCAAAATCCAGAGAGCTATCTTCAAATTCCTTGGGAAGAAATTAAACTGGTAAGAGCTCATGTGATGTTTAAAGGGAAGTTTATTCGTGCGTATTACATTGATACGAATTCTTCTAAAACATTCCAATTTGTCTCCAAAGATTCTGGTCGCACGCTAAAAGTGATGAGAGAATTTATTGGAAACGAGAAAATCGTGAGAACTGAGCCGATTATCAGTTTCAAAAAACTTTTCAAAAGATAAAGAAAAGGCGAATGTGTAAAAACATTCGCCTTTTAATTTTGTCTTGTAAGAATAAATGGATAAGAATCCAATTG
>NZ_CALHIF010000083.1 GCF_938030755.1 uncultured Granulicatella sp.
CCTACACATTTGGTTCGTCTTCTTTGTTCAGTTTTCAAAGGTCAATCGTTGTTTTGCAACAACTTTGATATCATATCACGCGTTCATTTTCTTTGCAAGAAATATGATTCGATGTTTTTTAACATCTTGCGCGACAACGTTTAATAATTTACCACAGGAAGAAAGAGACGTCAACGAATAACTACTCGATTTTTGAAAAAAATTGTATAATCGAGAAAACGACTGCAAGGAGGGCCTATGAGACTCGAACATCTATTAATGAAACATCTGGTGCTGAGCCGCCGTGAAATGAAGAAACTCATCAAGAACGAAGCTGTCTTAATCGATGGTGTTTCGGCCACTCACGTCAGCAATAATGTCGACGCAACCCTGCAAGTCATCACGGTGAACGGTACTCAGATTCACGACGACAGCCAGAAGTACTACATGCTGAATAAACCTCAAGGCATCATCTCCGCTACGACCGATAAGGAACATACGACCGTCATCGACCTCTTCTCAAAAGAGAACGTTGAAGGCCTCTACCCGCTTGGACGACTCGATGGGGATACCGAGGGACTGCTGCTTGTGACAAATAATGGTCCGCTGGGTTATCGCATGTTAAACCCCGACCAACATATCGAGAAGGAATATTATGTAGAAGTCAACGGCCCGCTTGACAAAGATGCCGTAGAAACCTTCAAACGCGGCGTCACTTTCCACGGTGGGTATCAATGCAAAACTAGTTCGCTTACGATAATAGAAAGTAGCGGCAGCTTAAGCCGTGCGACCGTCACAATCTCTGAAGGGAAATTCCATCAAGTGAAGAAGATGTTTCTATGCGTTGGTGTGAAAGTGACGTATCTTAAACGCATTCGCTTTGGAGAGTTTGTGTTAGATGAATCGCTGGCTCCTGGGGAATACCGAGAACTAAACGAAGCAGAACTTGAACTTGTTAAGACGTATTTCTAAAAAGCAAAATGTAACATAAAAGTTACGTAACTTATATGTTACATTTCGGTTGTTCAACACTGAAAATTTCGCCTTAGCCAATCAAACGGATCCATTTCACAATCGTAAAGAGATAGAAATCACTCTTAAAAAGTGGTATAATAGAAGTAACAGCATATCATCCAGTTGACTATTTTGGAGGTAAGGTTATGGATTATGAAGTGATTAAACTTAACGTTTCAAATGATAAAATTCGAGAATATAAGCAATTCGAGGGATTAAAATTATATTCAGCTATAATTAAGTCTCAAGATGAACGGACTCTGACGAATAAAAGAATTTACGTTACGAAAAAGAATAACTATGTTTATTACGAACGAACCGATACGAATTGGAATTATTGGTCAAATCCAAAAAATCATCAGTCTTCATTCATACCTGATGAAGAAAACCACCATATTCTCTTTGAAGTCGCACCTGACTTAAGTGCGTTCTCCAAGTATTTAGGGGAAGAACTGATTCAAAAAATTCAGATCAAACAACAGAATGGTGAAATCATCGAAAAATTAGATATTTAATAACAGTGGATTCACAAATACGGATACACCCATATAATCCACTGAACTTGTTTAAATACAAATAAGCTCGCCTGCACTACGCAAGCGAGCTTTTCTACTATATAAATAAAATTATTGGATAGGTCCTAAGAGAATATTCGCCCACGCATCATGCAATGACTCTTGGTCACTTGGTTGGAACAAGCCAGCCAACACATCGCGGTATAAGCGAGATAATTCTGTACGGTTAAAGTACGAACTACCGCCGCTGGCACGAACGATTTCTTCCACGGCCTTCTTCGATACTTCCACAGAACGGTTCTTAATCGAAGACAAGCGAGGCAACCAGATGAAGCTGTATTCCGTGCTTGCTTCTAGCGTATCGCTCAACTCGTTAATTTGCGGTTGAATGCCGTCTAGCATAATCGCCGCTTCCGCAATTCTCCAGCGAATGTTTTTATCGTTGGCATAAGGCGCATCATTGGATACAGAGTGACGAGTTTTCACCGTTTCAACTCCGATTTCTAGCGCACGTTTCCCGATACCAAAGTACGTTGCCGCAAGTAAAATCTCGAAGTACGCGAAAATACCAAACACCACTGGATCAAAGCTTGGTCCAGGAGCCACTTTCGTTAAAATTTGCTCCTCTGCTGCAAAAATCCCTTTCAACTCCACGCTGTTTGATTGCGTCGCACGCATGCCCATTGTATCCCAGTCTTCTTTCACCAAGAACGTTTCTTTGTCTGGTGTTAAATACGCGAATACTGACAGTGGTGACTCCCCTGTATTATCTTGCCCAAATGAAACTAACTTATCGCAATATTTTCCCATAGATAAGAAGACTTTCTTGCCGTAGAAACGATACGCACCGTCTGCTTCTGGGCGAGCCTCAGAAATCGAACCGAATAACACACGGTCATTCGAAGGTTCAGAAATCCCAAACGCCAACAACTTGCCTTCTGCTGCATCGCGAAGGATTTGTTCTCCCTTCTTGTTGCCAAAACGAACCATGTGCTTGCCAAGGCCGACAATAATTTGGTGCATATTCACCCCAAGCGCAGTCCCTGGAGCCGCCATCGCAAGACGCGTTTGTTCTTGCGCAATCTCTTTCAGTGTGAGACCGAATCCGCCGTACTCTTTTGGCACGAACGCCTTCAAGTATCCCGCCTCTTTTAGCGATGCATAGTCTTCCGCAGGCCACGCATTCCCTTTGTCATAACGCGGTGCACGCTCATGAATTTCTTGTAATAACTCTTCCGATAAAAACATAAAAACCCTCCTTAATGGTTGTACATCGTTAGTATACGATTAGGGGCGGGTGGATGGCAAACGTAAGACAACGGTTGCAAGAAAATTCTTGCATTAAAAAGCACATAACTTAGGTGGCAAGTTATGTGCTTGGTTAAATTTCTTGGGTGTTTCTACTTCAAGTGAGTGATTTTATACAAAGTACCTAGATTTTAATAATCATCATTTCCGTTGTTATAATCATCTAATTCCGCTTCTTCTATCTCTTTTTTTAAAATCCTTATTAAATCCATTACATAACTCTTGTGTTCAATGTAATCAATTCCTTTTAATATATCCTTCAGAGACTCTAGGAATTCAATTTTTTCTAGAATGATTGGGATTTTACTACCACTCCAAAATTCCGATTTTGGAAATAAATATATCTTTTTAAAGTCCGCTATATTTTTATTATATTTTAAAAATTTTAATATAAATTCAAGCTTCCAATCCTCCCTCACTGTAGCTATAATACCTATTATTTTTTTACACTGCTCAATATTTATCGCAGTTTCCTTTAATTTGTCTGATAACCATCTTTTTTGTCTACTTGAAATTTTCTCATCATCATTCTTAATAAATAATAAATCAACTAGCCTACCGATATAGTCACTTCTATTCTCTGAAAAAACACTATATGCATAATCTATATATTGTCGCCAACCTTTATTTTTCCAAATTAAATTAACAATATTGTGAACATATTCTTTAGGAATTTGATTGTTATTAACCGCTTTAACATATTCACCCCATATACTTGGATTTTGCAGAAAAATTGTAGCAAAAATTTTCCCATTATAGTCAATATGTGGATTTGTTTTAATAGCTTGTAGATAAATTAAATTTAAATTGTCTATATTTTCTCCGGAAATACTTATCAATAAATTTATATCTTCTTCTCGATACACATTATTTAAAAATACTTCGGATAATTCAATACTTTCTCTAATTTTTCCAATCACGAATTCCTTTATTTCAGAATCTCTACTACCATATATAAACAATCTATGAATAGAAGGGATGCATTCCACTTTTGATCCCAAATTAGAGTTTAAAAAATTTTTATAATCTTTCACTATTTCTTGTGTGATTTCCGTCTCATTTATATTTTCCCAAATATGATTAAGCCATGCTACTTTTCGTGAAAAATTAAATTTACTAATTAATTTGTAAGTTTCATGATATCCCTTGGAATTCAACAAGAACATAACTTGTTTAACACCTAATAAACCTAACGGTGTATCATTTTCAAAATAGAGAGAGAGAACTTCTATATATTTATTTATATCTTTTTCTAAAAGTTCAAAGACTGTATCTAGTCCTGCTTGAAATTTCCAACAATTTGATTTGCTGATTTCTCTCTCTAACAAATTGAATAACATGAACATTTTTTTGTAGTCATTAATATTATAATCACTGATTTCTGTTTCAATATTTTCTAAACATTTTTCGTCTTCTTCAGAAAAACTAAAAACATTTTCCCTGCAACTAAGTAATTTATACATTTTAAATTCAGGATTTGCCATTGGATTTGGGATATCTTTACCTAATTTCATACCTAATTGACGAAAACTTGTTTCATATTTATCCAAAATTTTTGCATCATAAAAATCAATATTCATTTCATCAATATAGTATAGTATAATTGCATCAAAATCAGACTTTAGAAAATATTGGGCATCTTCACCTTTCAAACGTCTAGCATATACCTTTATAACAATATTATTGATGATTTCTCGATATTCCCTATTCTTTTTTAACATACCTAATTTGCGCCAAATTTGATTTCTAAGTTCTTTTACTTCGTTATTAAAACCTAATGTTAAAACCACATAAGTTATGGTTTGGTTATTAACATCATATTCGGTAAAAGAGCTTTCTAATTCTAATGCTTTTTCTGCTACTTTAATATATAAAATAGTTTCATTATAATTACTACCTTCATTTGTTGCTTCCCATAATTTTTTTAGTAAGGTAGTTTCCTTGAAATATCTATAATTATCGGAATCTTTATCAAATAAAAAATTATGATTAATTACAAAGAAAAAATCTTCTATTAAATCGGGTCTCTTTTTAAAATAAATTAGCAACAATTCTATAGAAAGTTCAAAGTTCTCTGTATACTTAAATCCTCCTAATACTTTGATTATTATATTTGTGACTTGATTCGTTTTATTCAGAGATTCCAAATTATATAACTGTAAATCAAAGTCAGTTTGTTTTTGTTGACTAATATAATCTTTTATATATGCTAAAGACTTTTCTTGATTTATTAGATGGAACGATTCCAGATATTCAGTAAATTGTTCTTGCGGAGCAGTTTCCCAAGCTGATATAATTGAACGTTCAACTTCCTTCATTAGGTCAGTTGAGTGGAAAATAGAAATCAAAGTATTCAAAGTATACACAACTTTATTTTTATACCTTGGAAAAGTCCAATTAATAAATTTTTCTAAATTAATCAACTTTTTCTCCCATAGAACACGATAAAGAATATAATTTCCTAAACTTTGATCAGATATTTTCTTTATTTTATGTTTAAACCAATCAATTAACTCTAAATCATATAATTTTTCGACTGATTCTTTTTCAGTAAGCATATTTCCATAATGATTTTTTAAGTCGTTATAGAATTGATTTTTATCTTCTCTCACATTACCTGCTATAGTAATCATAAAAAGAACAAAAATATCACTCTGGCTAAGATTAGTATCACTCAGTACATCCCCGTAATACTCTCGAAAAATATCCTCAGCATTACTAATGGAAGGGTATCCTTTATTTAACGCATTTATACCAGCCAAATATGCAAGTCTTGCATTCCCATTAGCGATTTCTGATATTTTATCTAAATAATCAATATTTTTGATTCCTAAGTTTTCTACCAAAATATTTCTTATTTCTTCTTTTTCAAAAACTTCTACCTTTATAACATTTAGATTTAAATTTACATTTCTTTTTACTTTTGATATTACTACGTTAGAGGCATAATCTCTCACAGTAATTAATATTCTAATTTCGTAGTCTTTAGACTTCGAAAATAATTGTGTTAATATATTCCCTATTCGCTCCAGCAAATTTGCATCATCTAACATCAATAAATATCTTCCAGGTCTATCAATGTAATATTTAATATCTTCATATAGAAAATTTCCATTATTTAAAATACAGTAGACGGTATATTCTTCTTTTTTCTTTCTACATACTTCCAAGGCTAACCTTGTTTTCCCAACTCCAGAAGCTCCAGTTAAAATTGTGACTAAATTTTCATCTATACTCTCACAGATTTCGTTAAATAAGCTCTCACGATAATGAAATTCACATTTTAATGGCGCATTCAGTTTTCTTGAATCATACTCTTCTGCAAAATCTTCAACATCAAAAAATTGATTTGTATCAATTGAGATTCCTAAGTGACTTTTGGCTATATGTGGATAACGCAGCCAAAGATCATGCGACAACGTATCAATACCTATTAATTCCACTTCCACATCTTTAGCAGCTTCTTCTATTTGAACACGATCCTCAATGGTTATATTTGTAGAAGCATGTCCGCAAATGATTTTACTTATTTGAACTTTATCAAACGGTATAGTCTCATTATTAACATTTGATAAAATATCCTCTATCATTTTTTGTACAAACTTCTTTTGGATGGTTCCATAATTTATTAAGATATATTGCCCATTCTCTGCCTGAACATAAGAGTCTGGAACACCTTTTTTCGATTTATTCGTACCTAATTGAACACCTAACGTCTGGATATTATTAAAACCAAATCTTTTATATAAATATTCATCAAATAATTTCTGGAATGCTCCCCCTTCCAATTCGAGTATTTTATTTTGAATCTCATTTATATAACTCATTTATTCACCGTCCTAACTTTCCTCCTACTTACTCCTAAAAACTACACTATTTCATTGTTTCAACAGGATAAATATAACTATTCATTATTCTCTCTTTGTCTATTAATTTTTGTACATCCCTTTCTTGCTTCTCACCTCTAACATAGAAGTCCCAATTAGCATTAGGAAATTGTTTATTCAAAAAATTGAAGTACTCAAAATCAATAGCACAAGAGTGACCAAAAACAATAATAGTTTCGACTTCAAGATGATTTTTCTCTAAAAAATCAATAAGTAAATCCACGTTGACGGGTTTAGAAAAAGTCTTACATTTGTTTATCAATTCTCTATAAGCAGTAGCTATGTAATAATCTTCTATTTGGTTTACAAAATCATCAATATCAAGTATAGCATAAGGGCCTTTGCCTTTTTGTCTAACATCATAATAATATTTTTCAGGTTTAAAATCCCCTTCAGGAAAACCCAGTTCTAGATTATTTTTCCCAACTTCACCATGAATGTGTATAATTCGCTCTTCTGGAATGTTATAAACATTTTCTAATGTATGAGTATAATTAAATGAAATATAGTAACCATTAGAATCTAAAAGTTCTTCAAAAAATCCCATTCTATCGACATTCTCTAAATAAGCATCCGCTTTTCTAGCAAATTCAGCCACTGCTTCTTTTAAGTTTCCATTTATACTGACTTGATTGATAATATCATCTCGATCACTTTCTCTGTCTGATAAATAGTCCGGGGCATACCCTTCAAAAATTTCTTCCAAAATATTAAAATCCGGTCTGCCCAATAAATTTTCAAAATCAGACCAAATATCCTCATTTTTAGTCTGATATAAGTCCCAAAAACACTGGTATCTACTCTCATATTTTAAAGCTATATTTTTAAAATCAGGATTAAAAGTAGAAGGAATTTTATGTGCTAAATCAAATCCGTTTCCTATCATATATAATTTACTTTTCATCTTTATGCCTTCTTTCGAGTAATTTCTGGTTTTTATTATCTTTTAAAGCACTAGTTATCATCTTATCCCAATCTTCTTCAGAATAATTATAGTTTCTATGTGAGTATTTATTTAATATTGGAAGCCCTGCTTTTAGAAGATATTCACCAATGTACATTTCCACACCATTCCTACATTGAAGAATATTATCTGTATATTGATCTGGGCCCGCTCCATAGCGTCCCATGGTAGGTCTTAAATTTTTTACGTAGATAAGAATTGTTTTGTTACTCCATTTTTTATCTACTCCGTCTAATATCCTTGCGTTCAAATTATTTTTAGACCTTCCATAGTCATGCCCTGCACCTACTACAATTACGTAACCGTCTTTAGTAAATTGAATAAAGAAACGCTCCCCATCTTTTCTACTAATAGTTTCATTTAAATCAACAACCTCAATAGTATAAGAGATTGGCTTTTTACATTTAGGTTTCTTAGAATATCCCGGCTTTCCTTCTAACTTACTCAAGCATTTATCTACATGATCTTTCACTTCATTCAAACATTCATCAAGAGTTTTTGCGATTTTTCCTTTACACATATTTGTCGCGTCCTCAATTCGTTTTTCCAAAGTTCCCTTTTTCATTTTACCCCTTCTTTCTTTTCAGCAAGTACGGGTCGAGTTCTTTTCGTAAAGCTTCGAGGGTTAGGCCGTAGGGAATTGTAATGTCATCAATTGGTTCGAAAATTTTCTCTAACTCCGCTTCGCCCTGCTCATCTAAATAGCGATTCATTTTTCTTCGAAGTGATAGCAGCTCCTTCACAACGTTCTCTTTTCCAAAAGTGATGGCTAAAGAATACGCGTTGTTGTCGCTATCCTCTCTGGCCCCTGAGCGTTCTGCGATATACAGAATTTTCTCTATTAAATACATCATCTCATAGAAATCTTGCTTCTTAATTTCAATCTTCTCACCCATGCAGACTACTCCCTTCAAATACAGTCTCTCAATCCCAATCATAAAGGCTCCGGAACTAAAATTCCAGAGCCTTTTTCATTTATTTTTAAAAGTTAGCTTACTAAACTAAGTTTTCTTCCTACTGAAATAAATTGTTCCGTTAAGAATGAAAGCTATCGGAAATGCCATATAGTTATATTCACCTTTTGTATAATAAACGGCAAAGAACACGGTAGTCCCCATAATTATACTTGCAATAAGATATTTGAAGATACGATTCATTTCATTCATCTCCAGTCTATACGCTATTCAATCTTTTTTGCTTAAAAACTTATCGAAATAACCTTTATTTAAAAATATGGAAAATGACAAAAACATTAAGAGCATGAATACAAATTTAAATCCTCGATTCCATTGTTCAAACCCAAAAAACAAATTAACAAACAAAAATAACGCTACGTTGTATAAAAAGCCAAAGAGAAATACTTTAATACCGCTTAATTGTCTCATTTTAATGGACTCCTTTACTCATTTTGATTTCGGTCTGTTCACTTATCTCTGTACTCTAAACTAAATCATAATTCTCAACAAACTGGGATTTGTATTAAAGATTTATAGCAGCAATGACTTCTTCTCCATCGAATTCACCTGTTTCAACAAAACCAAAAGAGCTATATAATTTATAAGCAACTTCATTTTCAGGTTCATAGGATAGCCAGCAATACCCTGCTCGTCCACTAGGAAGAGTTTTTATAAAGGCTAATGCAAGCTCCATCGCCTTTCTGCCATAACCTTTTCCTTGATAATTTTTATCTATCATTAGCCTCCACAAGTTATAATTTCCCTTTGCAATATTAGGTGCATCTTCCCAATCATCATGCACATCAAATCCAATCATGAGGAAGCCTACTGGCACATCATCATTATATATGACAAAAGGGAAAGCATATCCATTTCCTGTTATGACCGTGTATGCTTCAATAACACTAATTTCATTAGAAGCCACAAATTTTTTCTGTTCGTCAGATACTTTTAGTTTTAAAGCATCCCATACATTTTTCCCATTTATCTTTTCCAATCTTATCATATTTTATCCTCTTACCTGTTTAATTACCTATCCCTACAATCTGGAAGATACCTTTATAAGCGATAGATCATCAGCCCATCGATCATCCCACAATTTTGGAATCCATATTTTTCAGCTATCCGAATGCTACTTGTTTGTTCCGGTAAACATTCTATCACGACTTGTTTGCCCGCATTTCTGGCTTTTTCTATCATTCTGGATGTCAAATAGGAGGCAATCCCTTTCCCCCAGAAGTCAGGTTCTAAAACCCATCCAATCTCGACACTTTCTGAATCATAATCATGATAAATCACATATCCGATAAAGTCGTTATCTTTTTCAACTGCGTATATCAATGGCGTCTTCGAAAGACCTGCTCGTAAAAAGAACTGTTCGGTCTGCTCCTTTGTGTAGGGTGCTTCGAGAAAGTGCATTACTTCCGAATTCGACAAAAGGTTGTACAGTGGTCCCAAATCGCTGACTGTCATCTTTCTAATTTTTATATTCATTTGTACTCCACATCTTTTTATCGATTATTCTCTATTTTCCACAAAAGCCTCCCAACTAATAGATGAAAGGCTTTCAGTATTTGGTTTTTCTATTCCCACTCAATCGTTGCAGAATAAAGAACATAAAAATAAATTTAAATTCTCGACTCCATTGTTCAAGCTAAAAAAACAAGGTGAGAAATACTGTCAGCGCTACATAACATAAAAAGCCGAAGAGAAATACTTTAATCCCGCTTAATTGTTTCATTTACGGGAGTCAGTTTCATCCTATAATAAAACTTCTTTATTCAAACCTGTATCACTCCAAGAAAGATGGTAAGCATTCTTGTGAAGATTAGACTTAATAACTTTCATTTCATAATCATCCCAAACAATAGCTACTTGATTCTCAATGGCAATGGCATCAGCAATCTGTCCGGAGTAAAACTCATCAAAAGCTGCTCTTTCAGGCTCATCGTAATGTGGACAATGTAGATAAGGAATTATACCCAGACCCTTAACCCATTTATGTTTTGGATTCTCTCTACCCTCAATAAACTCACTATCACAATGACCTGCTATAAACCAACCGATAGAGCCTGCACTTAAACCTGACAGCACCTTCCCACTTTTATAAGCTTTCATTAGAGCCTTATCTACAGCATATTCTTGCCAAACTTTCATCATATAAGCAGTATTACCACCACCTACATAAATGATATCTGCACTTTCAATCTTTCTATTAAGTTCTTCCCTTTTTACTTCTACATTAGATAAATACAAGGTATCAGTTTTGCATCCTAAACTCCCAAAATAATCATTAATAGTCTCTATATAAGCCTCAGCATCTTTACTTGCTGTAGGTATAAATAAAAAGTTAGGATTTTCCTTTTTAGCCGACTCGACAATAAACTTGTCTATTTCATAAGTTTCATTATTGACTATTTCTCCACCGCCAATTGCTATAATCATAAATTTTCTCCAATATTTAAAAATTATTTCTATTATACAACAGAAATGTTTTTGTTACTGTCATTCCCACTCTATTGTAGCCAGCGGTTTGCTCGTGATGTCGTAGACGACGCGGTTGACGTGGGCTACTTCGTTGACGATACGGGCGCTGATGGTTTGCAGCACTTCCCATGGAAGGCGAGCGAAGTCACTCGTCATGCCGTATATTTTATTTCTTTCTATAGATATCAATCTTGTTCCCGTTAGCGTCTTTCCACTCTACCCAGCCATTGTTCGCTTTACCAATCACTACAAAACCGGCTGCCGATGGCGAAGAGCAAACAAGATCTACTTGTAAAATATGATCCTCAATTATTGCTTTATCGTAAATAGCAGGAACGACATCAGTAGTCACATCTGCGCAGAGACTGCCTTTCAACAGTGTAAACACTCCTCGTTTTACCGTTGCTCGACCATTTACTTCACCGAACCCTTTAATTTTACGGTTCAAACGATATTCCCCATCAGGAAGTAACTCAAGACCTTCACGAGACTTTAGTTCTTCTGTTGCTTCTTCAAAAATCTCTTTCTTTGTTCTAGTCGTTGGGTAGACTTGCTTTCCTTCTAGCGAAGATAAAAGAGAAACTGCTGTCTCCATATCTGTCGCAAACAATTCCGAAGTTCCAACACGGCTCTTACTGAAAATATCGTGGATTAATCTTTCTTTGTCATCGTATTCGTCTACTTCAATTGCGAATTTTCTCTTCAATCCGCTAACGTTTGAATATCCGTTATTTTCAAGGTTCTTCATACGATTTTCAAATTGATCAGTTCTTGTTTTTCCAATCTTAATAATCCCTGGAACAACTGTTTCCATAATATAAATAATCCCTTTTGCCATAACTGCCTCCCACTAAAATTCTTCCACTCAAGTATACCACGTCCCAAATAGGGAAACATTACTTTTTTATTAATTCCGACATATTTTGAAAAAAGATCTTTTCTATTAGCAATTTACTTTTACAATTATTTTTTTCGGTTTTGATTTGTCCATTTTAGAATCTTAGCACTAAATAATTTTACTAAAATCAAATTCTCCTAAGAATTCATTTATAATTTTGTCCCAATTGATTTTTAATTCCGAACGGTCTCCAGGGAATATCGTATTAATATTCATTCTACCTCCAGCAAGCCTAAAATACTTTCTCTTTTTGAGATTTATATCACTATATACTTTACTTTCAATATATCCAATTTCCATATTGTCGTCTTCGTTCCCAAATACTGCAATAAATTTTTTGTTCCTTTTTTCCTCTACTTCAAAAACTGATAACGATTTATTCAAAGGCAACGACAATCTAAAAGGAATAATTTTTATTTTAAACAGTAGTGCAACTACCCCCTTGCGCAACATTATTGAAGGAGCACTATCTTTAAGTACAATTTTATTTGTTATAGTAACACTATTATCTTTGTTATTTTGAAAAAATATTTCATTTTCTATATTAGCTTTTTTTAAATACTTATGAGGCTCAATTGCGTAGTAGAAGTCTTTATTTAACGACGTCATTAACTCTACTTGTTCTACAAAATTTAATTTCTTTACAAACTCCTTAAAGGGCTTTACACAATTTCCATCCATTACAAAATACAAATATTCAAATGACAGTTTAAAGAAAAACACATCACTGAAAAATTCATTTTCCAGTGTACCCTCAAGTGAATTAGCATTAAAAATTTCAGCTTTTTCTATAATAACACCATGTGCTTTAGCTTTTTTTATGGCACTAGTTGTAAAATCAGCTGTAGTAGTTGCTAAAATATAATCGAGAGATAAATCTTCCTTTTTTTGTTGCAACTGTTCAATCCACATAACATCTTGCTTATGGCTTCTATCTCTACATTCAATTGCCATTTTTCTTTTTATGTTATCCCCATCCATAAATTCAACAAGAACATCGATTTCTCGTTTTCTTTCTGCAAATGGATCATATAAATACGCAGGACTTGTAACTGTATATTTATCTTTATCCAAATCATATAACCATTTATATGCCTGCTCAAACTGTTTTCCTTTTCTTGCCAAATCCATTTCCCCCTTTGACTATTTAACTCTACCTTCATTAATTCTACCCATTCACTCTTTCACAAGCAATATTTGTTTTTATATATTTTCTATACAAAAAAGCTTAGAAACACACAGTTTCTAAGCTTTTTATCACATAGTATTTTAATCTTAATTATATAGTTTCTCTATAATCTTTTCTATTCTCAAAATCAGCTTCGATGTCTTGACGTTCCAAACCGTACTATTTTCAGACTTGCTTGATATTACAAATGATCGATATCCACTAAGAAAACATAGAACGTTTTCTATATAGTAGAATTTTTTTCCAAATTCTTGTGCTAATTTTATGTTTAAATCTTTGTCCTGGATATGATTCTCAATAAAAAATAAAAAGCCTTTTAAGTATGATAATTTTTTTCTTGACAATCGGACTTCATCACCCACAACTATTCCATTCAAAGAAATGAACTTATTTCCTTTTTTTATTTTCTTATAATTTATACTCAAACCTAAGTCTGAACAAATATATTTTAAGGTACTAATAAATTTAGTCCCTCTAAATAAATCTACTTTAGCAGAGAACAATAAATCGTCAGCATATCTCGAATAAGTAACATTGTTATTAATACAAAATTGTTCTATTCTTTTATCTGCTTCTCTAAAATATAAATTTGATAACAGTGGAGAGGAAACGAAACCTTGAGCTAACGAATCTTCAAATAATGCTAATTCCAATAAAAAATCATTCAATATTTTTTTCTCAGACTCATCATTAATTTTAAGTTTCTGTTGAATTAATCTATTGATATTATCTTTAGTAATAGAGTCAAAAAATTTTTTTATATCTACCCTAAGAAAGAAATCATTTTTCTTGTGTGGAGTGAGAAAATCAAAATAAGACTTTCCTCTAACATAACCACAAACAGAATCTGGCAGACATTCATCATTGAATAAATTATTAAAAATCATCCTTTGTAATGTTCGAATACGTGACTTCTTTGGTAAAATAACTATTCTTCTTTTATTAGGAATGATTTTTAATAGACTTTTTTCTATTTTTACTTGGCTTATTTCAGATTGAACGTCAATACCAAAAAATGTCTCAAACTGTTTTTTTGAAAAAATATCCATTTGCTACTATCTCCTAAAAAAAAGAAATGAGTACTCCTCTAACATCGCGTAGCGAATTTATAACAGTCACTTGTTATAAATCCACAAACTATCTCAATAGTTTGACTCCTTAATTCTAACCATGGCTTTTTTACATGTATTAACAACTTTTTCAAGGTCATTAAAATAAAATTCATCATGGGTTCGATAATTTCTATAGATTTATCGAAATTACTACTCATTTCTTTTTTCTTCAATTGTTTTTATTATATCATACAAATCTTGAAAATCTATTTTAAATTGCTTAATTAAGTTATTTTTAGTCATAGCTTTATTTTTTTCAAAATAATAGTCTAAATAATTGGTGATCCATCCTGATGCTTTATTAATTTTCTTGTTATTAAACTTATCATAAAAATCGTTATAATGGTTTTTTATATCTTCATCTGATAATTTATTTAGGAATTCATCTTTCCCTTTAACTAACCATGTCCGGAGTATATTTATCTCAATATGATTTCTATAATTAGCCAACATTTGTTCGTCATTATTATCACACTTTTTATACTTCAAAAACCATTCATCAAATGGAATACTACAAGATAACACATACTCAATATCTACCTTATTTAGATAAATATTTGAGACATTGCAAACATATCGCATCAAATTAAATGTATCTCTAAATTCTAAAGGCCTCACTCCGACAGGAGCCATACTATTTAGGGTTGTATTATTTAACTTTTCAATATTTTGATTCTTTTCTAGAATTTTGGAATATTTGTTAAAAGAATTCCTCATATACTCTTTTACGGTATCATTTACAATTAAACAATTCCCGTATTTCTTAAAATTCATCTTATATATGTTTGAATTTTGCTTTGTAAAGTTCAAAATCTTATCTATATCAATAATATTTACATAAGGGATATCAACGCCACTAGATACTAGTAAATTAATTACAGGATTATCTGAATTAGTATTAACAACATCAACTTCTTTTAGTATAGGAAATATAGTTTTTAATCCTTTATGAGTAAAGAGTTCATATTCTGATATACCTTCAACAAATAATAAGAAATCAGAAAATAACATCCCAGATTCCGTATCTGATAATCTCATTAATTGCTTTATATCATTACTCTTTTTAATAATTTGTTTGACAACAGTATAATCTTTTTTACTGCTTACCTTATATATTTTTCCAACTTCTTTTAATCCTATTGAGGCTAATCTAGGGGAATGAGTTAATAAAATAAAATTAACTTTTTTTGAATAATCAACTAAACTATCCATCAAAGTATCTATCATTTTTAAATGAAGGCCCATTTCCGGCTCATCGATTACTACTGTCGCCTCTTTCAACCTTTTTAAACTAGTAATATAAGCTATAAAAGACATAAAAGTGATATAATTTTTGGAGTTAGTCCCTTCCGAAAAGAAATCCAAGCTTTTCTTATTACTCTCAAAATCTTCTCCCCCAAAATAAAGTTTTAAAAAGTTGATTATTTTTTCAGTATTACTTTGTTCTTTAATTTGAATATCTTGCTCCTTTAAAAAAGTATTTATCGGGGCAACATACTCTTGAAACTGTGTTGATAATTTTTCAGGCAACGTATTTTTTATCCCTTTCGAAATAGACCTACCAGCATTTGCATTAATATAACCCCCGAAAACATCCCACAAATCATCCCAATCTCTTATATTTTTCTCTCTAGCTTTTATGAAATAAATTGGTTGTGTATTTTTTATTATATATCTATGTTGGTATTCTCTACTCCAGACTTTTCTTCCTTTTCTATCCTGTTTCAAAGTTAAACTAATCGTATTTGCCCCATTTGAAATACCATTATTTGTCCGCAACATTTTCCTTATTGTTTCATGAAAAGTACCATTCGTCCGTGATAAGATTGAAGAAAAATCATATGTTATCGTAATTTCCATATAGTTTTTATATTTATTATTAACATCTATAACATTAGATGAATAATTTTCTTCAATTAAGTTATCATAAAAATATTTTATAGCTTTTTGAATCGTTGTTTTTCCCGTACCATTTTTACCTATAAAGATACTAAGTTGATCAATATTTAACTTTACATATTCTATAGATTTAAAATTTTTTATCTCTATTATTTTTATACTCATTTCTCGTTACCTTAAAATTTGATTTTAGTTAAGTATTACTCCCACTCAATCGTAGCCGGCGGTTTGCTCGTGATGTCGTAGACGACGCGGTTGACGTGGGCTACTTCGTTGAC
>NZ_CALHIF010000084.1 GCF_938030755.1 uncultured Granulicatella sp.
CTGCCAAGCGTTTCATTGGTACGCCTACTGCGATGTCTTGGATGGCACTTTCTGGATTGTCTGGGTTGGATTCAATGGCCATCTTTTCTACCATTGGCGTTCTTGCATATCCGAGTTGTGAACAGTTTACGCGGATATGACGGTCTGCGTATTCAACGGCCAAGCATTCGGTTAGGCCAACGAGGGCTGCTTTGGTCATGGCGTAGGCAGCTTCTCCGGCATCGTCTACGATATCCCCTGTGACAGATGAGGCAATAACGATGCTACCGCCGCCTTGATCGAGCATATAAGGGATGACGGCTTGACACGTATTCCATACGCCTTTGATATTCACATCGATATGGAAGTCACGCATCTTGTCACTCATTTCTTCAAATGGAGCCAAGCGACAAACCCCAGCATTACAACAAGCCACATTCACTTGTCCGGAAGCGTCTTTTGCCTTCTTGATCGCTTCTTTCATATGCTCTTTATTGGAGACGTCTCCGACATAAGTGACGATTTGGACTCCGTAGATTTCTCGAAATTTCTTCGCCGTTTCTTCGACTTCTGGTAATAAGTCGACAAGGCACATCTTCGCGCCGTATTTGACATAGCCCGTTGCAATTCCCTTTCCAAGTCCAACGGCTGCTCCAGTGATGAGTGCTACTTTTCCTTCTAATTTTTTCATGGTTTTCTCTCCCTTCTTTGAACTTTTCTACACCTCCAGTGCACCTTTTCGAAAACGTTTTATCAATCTTATTTTCTAGAGTTCTTAAGCATTATATTATTCGATGCAAAAAAGAATCGCCTCCCAGAAGGCATTCCCTCCTGAAGGCGATGGTGTCTTGTTTTGTTATTCTTGTCCTTTGACTTCTGGCGTTGCGACATCCTCGCCAAACCATTTCCCACTGATTTGTTGGAAGATGCCCTCTTGATAGAGTCCCTTGAAGGCTTGGTTCAGTGCTTCGAGCAGCTTCTTGTCTGCAGGTCGTACCCCTACCGCGAAGGATTCACTCTCGAAGCCTGAAGGAATGGTGTCGTACTCGTCAGCAATTCCTTCTGTCGTGAGGTAGTAGTCCGCGTATACACGGTCAATCAGTAAGGCGTCGATACGGTCATTCTTCAAGTCGATAATGGCCTCGTTCACGCTTTGGTATTGGTCAGCGTCCCCGCCTTTGACACGGTTCTTCATCACTTCTGGATGTTCTTCAAAATCCAACATTCCAGATGATCCATTTTGCGCACCAAGGACTTTCCCTGTCATATCACCCACTGAGTGAATGCCACTCGTTTTCTTCACGACCAAGACTTGCGTATTTTGCATATAAGGTATCGTGAAGGCCACTTTCTCTCTTCGTTCGTCTGTTGCTGAATAACCATTCCAGATGGCATCAATCGTCCCGTTTTGTAACTCGGTCTCCTTCATATCCCAGTCAATCGCTTGGAAGCGAATCGTGATGCCTAGTTTCTTTGACACGTACTGGGCGAGCTCGATATCAAACCCGGCATAGTCTCCATTCTTCTCCTCGAAGCCCATTGGAACAAAAGTGTTATCAAAGCCGACCGTGAGGCTTTTTTGTTGTTGATATTTATCCCAGTTATCGACTTTTGGATTACTTGCTAGTTGCGTGCAGCCTGCAAGACTCATTACCGCACCTCCTACAAGCGCCAAAAGTCCTAGAATTCCTTTTCGTTTCTTCATAGCGGCCTCCTATTTTGGTTCGAACGTCAAGAGTTCGTCCGCGATGTTTTCTGCAAAGGTTAAATCGTGAGTGACAACAATTTGCGTCATTCCGAGTTCTTTGTTTTGAAGGATTAACTTCTCGACTTCTAAGCGAAGGGCTGGGTCAAGTGCTGATGTTGGTTCGTCGTAGCCGATAATTTCAGGGTCAATCATCATCGCGCGTGCAAGAGCCACCCTTTGTTTTTGCCCTCCTGAGAGTGAATACGGGAAGGCATCTTCATGTCCTTCTAGGCCAAGGCGTTCTAATAGTGCGCGTGCCTTCGTATCGGCTTCTTCTTGCGGTATTCCGTTCATTTTCACGGGTGAAATCGTTAGGTTCTCTAACACGGATAAATGCGGGAATAATTGGAAGTCTTGGAACACGAATCCAAGCAATTGGCGCTTTGAGAGTTCATCAAGCGCTAATGATTCGCCGTTATAGAACACTTCTCCTGAGTCGATAGTTTCCAGACCTGCTAACATACGTAGCAAGGTCGTTTTCCCGCCTCCTGAAGGGCCAACGATGGCCAAGATTTTTCCTTCCTGAATGGTTAGATTGAAATCGGACAAGATTTGTTTATCGCCGAAACGTTTATAAATACCACGTAATTCTAACATCTGCTTGTCCTCCTATTTATAATAACTGAATTTCTTTTCAATGCGTTTAGCTACAAGCGTCACAATCCCGATGACAATCAAGTAAATCGCCCCTGCTAAAAACATTGGAACAAGACTGGCGTCGCGGTTGGCTGCGGTGCGGCTCGCTAGAATCAGGTCTGATATTCCAAGCGCGTATACAAGAGACGTATCTTTGACAAGGCTCATGATTTCATTGAAGACACTTGGCAAGACAATCTTCGTCACCTGTGGAAGAACGATATAACGAATCGTCGCTCCTGGCGTGAATTTCAACACTTTCGCCGCTTCATACTGCCCTTTTGGAATCGTATCAATTCCTCCGCGGAAAATCTCCGCAAAGTACGCCGCATAATTGAGCGTGAAGGCAATGAGCGCTGCCGGAAGTCGGTCTAGACGGATGCCGACTCTTGGCAAGACGTAATAAACAAAGATGAGTTGTAATAACAGAGGCGTCCCGCGCATTACCCAGATGTAAATGTGGATGAACCAGTTGAGTGGCTTCCATTTGAGTTGCATCGCAAAGGCAATGAGAACCCCCAGCGGAATCGAGAAGATAAGAACGAGTGCGAACACTTCTAATGTCGTCACTGCTCCGTGTAATAAACTTGGTAAAATTTCGAGTGAGTAGGACAAATTAAGGACCTCCATCTGTTAATTGATGGTACATAGTATAGCACAAACCATTTATTTGAAAAAGATGAAAGTTTCATGAGAACGGTCTCAGTTTTAAGTTTTCTTACTACTTTTATCGCAAGCAAAAACCGCAATAGGACTCACTCCCATTGCGGTTATTTTTGTTATTCAATAATTCCTTGTTCCACTTTTCGGCGTTCTTTGAGAAGGTCACGTACTGAAATCAAGACCACTGCTCCTAGTATCATTGCCATTCCGATAAAATCGATGGCGTAAAACTGCTCCTTCATAATGAGAAAGGCAAAGAAGACGGCAGAAATTGGTTCAACAGCAGCAATTAAACTACTCTTCACTGGACCGATATAGCTCGTCCCTTTTAGGAACATCGTATAAGAAATGACAGTGCCAATAAGGATAATTCCCGTCAAGGCAGCCAGAATATCAACACTATATTCCAGTTGAAGGGCCGTGAGTCCACTCATCGGGAAAAGAATGACTCCTGCAATCACCATCCCTACTCCAATCACCGTTAGACTTCCATAGGTTTGAATGAGTTTAATCGGAAGCATAATATAGATGGCATAGGTAAACGCACTAAAGATGCCCCAGAAGAGCCCTAGCGGTGTGACGGAGAGTTGATTCCACTGACCATGTGTCGCAATTAAGAAGGTTCCCCCCATCGCCAGAACAATTGAGGTCACTTCTGAAGGGGTTGGTGCCGTACGATTTTTCACACATAGATACACAAGAATAATGACCGGGCAGAGATACTGCAAGACTGTTGCCGTACCCGCATTACTCAAGGCAATGGCTTGTAAATACGAAAATTGATTTAAGAATAATCCTACAAAGGCAAAAATAATGATTTTGACGTAATTACTCTTCTCCTTAAAGAACGCACATAGCTGTTCACGGTTGAAGAGAAAACTCATTAATAGCAGCAGTGTCCCAGAGATAATGAGTCGTAAATCGGTCAAAGCAAGCACACCCATCCCGTGTGCCATCAAGTGCTGACCACTTGCTCCACTCATCCCCCATGCAATCCCTGCAAAAAGCGTCATTAAGGTTCCTTTTAAAATCTTCTGTTTTGGTTGTTTTGTAATATCTTTATTTTTCATAAATCCGATTATAACATAAAAATAAACGATTTTCGCTGAAGGAAAAAGTAAATATTTCTTGAATTTTACCAACAAATTTCGAATTCCAAAAGAATTATTGTTATACTGAAAATGTTCAATCTTGAAAATAAGGAGAAAAAATGAAGAAAATTACGAAACTTACTTTTATGACCGTAGCAACGTTACTATTGTCTGCCTACTCTGTTACCGCTCAAGAGGTCGATACAGAACCTGCAGAACAAACAACAGAGTACTTCCCAAAAGAAGAACCATATACAGGCTTTACTTCTAGAGATGGAGTGACTTATTATCACGTGAATAATGTTCCAATTACTTCTCAATGGAGAAAAATTAACGAAAAATGGTACTATTTCAACGAAGAAGGAATTATGCAAAAAAATGCCATTGTTGATGGCTACCTAATTAATTATCTTGGAACTCGTGCTAAAAATGAATCTGTCGTTATTAATGGTCAAATTTTTTACGCGGATGCAAATGGAAAAATGCTCCGCAGTGTAGCGGTTGAAATCGATGGAAAAATGGCTTACTTCAACGAAAAAGGCGATCGATTTGATTATGCCGAAGAAGCTGGTTTGAACGTGAAAAACACATGGATTCAACGCGATGGTAACTGGTACTACGCTGACGAAAACGGTGATTTTCTTCGTAATAATTGGAGAGTTATCAACGGTAAATGGTATGCTTTTCACGCGAACGGCGTCATGTATGAAAACGAATGGAATGGCGACTACTACTTAAGGTCTGATGGATCAATGGCTGATAACGAGTGGATTTTTGACAAAAATTACAACAGTTGGTTTTTCCTAAAACCTGGTGGGAAATATGCTCAAAATGAGTGGAATGGTAGCTACTACTTGAAGTCTGGCGGATACATGGCAAAAAGCGAATGGATTTTCGATAAAAACTACTCTAGCTGGTACTATCTACAAGAGGACGGTGCTTACGCTTCAAACAAATGGTTACTAATTAAGGGAAAATGGTATCACTTCCGTTATTACGGCGAAATGGATGCGAATAAATGGATTGGTTCTTATTATGTTCAATCAGATGGATCTATGAGATAATTTCTATTACAAAAGTCAACTACATGTTAGTTGGCTTTTTTCTTATCTTATTTTTTCCTAGTTCTAAAGTTTAAGATTTTAAGGTTCCTCCCTTTTTGGTTTGCCCTATATCTTCTTATTTTGTTACACTAAATAAGAAATCTTTATGGAGGAAATTTCGATGAAACGCACAACAAAATTTACAGTAACAGCTATAACTTTACTATTACTAACACCTCAACTTGTTCATGCAGAAATGTCTTTGGAAACAACCACCACTGAATCAACAACGCAGACAACGCAAGTCTCCAACTATCAAACCAGTGAAGTCAATGAGGAAATACAACAGGAATCAACATACACGGGTCTCGTTTATGAAAACGGAGATACCTTCTATCACGTGAATGGTAAACCTCTCCTCTCTCAATGGCAATGGACCCATGGACGGTGGTACTACTTTGATGATAAAGGTAAAATGTTTACCTCTGGAATGACTCCAGATGGTTACCTTGTCGATGCCGATGGAAAAATAGCAGGTCCTGGATGGTTAAATGCGAATGGGACTTGGTACTACGCCCTATCAGAAGGCAAAGCACTCCGTGATGATTGGAAGAAAATTGACGGTATATGGTATGCCTTCCATACAGATGGAAAGATGTATGCTAACGAATGGAATGACAGTTACTATCTCAAATCAGATGGTGCGATGGCTGATAACGAATGGATTTTCGATAAGAACTACTCTAGCTGGTTCTACATTAAATTAGGTGGCTCCTATGCTCATAGCGAATGGAAGGATGGCTACTATTTAAAAAATGGCGGATATATGGCTCAGTCTGAGTTCATTTATGATTCTAACTATAAAGCGACGTACTATTTAGATGAGAACGGTCAGTATGTTAGCGATAAGTGGAAAGAAATTGAAGGAAAATGGTATCATTTCCGTAAATACGGCGAAATGGATATCAATAAATGGATTGGATCGTACTATGTCAAATCTGATGGCATTATGGCCACAAATGAACTTGTCTATGATTCAACGTACAATAGTTTCTTTTATTTCAATGAAGACGGTCAGTACTTGGAAGGAAACCAATGGAAAGAAATTGCTGGCGAATGGTACTACTTCAAAAAAGGTGGCTACATGGCTAAGAGTGAATGGGTTGATTTTTACTATCTCAAAGAAAATGGACGCATGGCTAAAAATGAACTTATTTACGATCCAACATACGATACTTCCTTCTACCTTGAAGAAGACGGAAAATATTTTGGTGGGAATAAGTGGAAAGAAATAAAGGGAGACTGGTACTACTTCAAAGAAGGCGGCTACATGGCCAAACATCAATGGATTGGTTCTTACTATGTGAAGGCTGATGGACGTATGGCTAAAAACGAAATGCTATATGATTCCTCAAGCAAATCATCTTATTATTTCACAGAAGACGGGACGTATGCGAAGAACTACTGGGCCAACATCCATGGCTACTGGTACTACTTCAAATCTAACGGAAAAGTTGCGCGTAAAGAATGGATCGACAATAAATATTACGTATTCGATAACGGTAAAATGGCGACTGGTACACATATTATCAATCACTATCAATACACATTTGACGAAAGTGGAAATGTCTTGAGCAAGAAAGCCGTTGATATCGGATGGGTAGAAAAAGATGGTAAACGTTACTTTTATAATAGAGCAGGTCAACGTATCGGTGACGAAACGGCCAAAAAAGTTATGGATGTCAGCGAACATCAAGGTTATATCGCTAACTGGGAATCCATCATCAAAGATAACGGAATCGATGCTGTTATTGTTCGAATCGGTTACTCTGGTGCTGAAGATAAATATCTAGCACATAATATTAGCGAATTGAATCGTCTAGGCGTGCCTTATGGAATCTACCTCTATACCTATGCTTCAACAGAGGCAGATGGTAAAGAAGATGCCGAACAAACCCTCGCATTAATCGAAAAATACAATATCAAACCAACTTACCCTATTTACTTCGACTTAGAAGATTGGCGATATATAAATGGTGCAAAATCCGCACCAACAGATACAGCTACTTGGGTGAGCATCTGGAAAGCGTATCGGAATACAATGATGAAAGCTGGATACACTAATGTGCGTGTGTATAGTTACCAATATCTCTTACAAAATCGTTTAAACGATTCTGAAATCCTAAAATATGTGGATTGGGTTGCTGCTTACACTCCACAACTCACATACCACCTTCCATATAGTCAACCAAGCTGGGGATGGCAATATACCGATAAGGAATTCGTTGTCGGCCTTGGAAATGTGGATATGAGTGTTTGGTTCGGACGTTGATTATACTATATTTTAAAAAAAATTAGAACTTTTAGAAAGCCTCATTTAATATGAGGCTTTTTATTTGATTCGGTGTAAAATTTATCATAGGAAATTGCGTGTTTTATTCTTTTTTGATACACTTGGAAAGGATAATTTTTTACAAGGAGGTTTTTATGAAACATACAGGTAAAGTCACGCTCTTAACGGCTGTCCTCTTTGCCCTTTCGGCACATGCGGTTGTTGCAGAGACGGTACAATCTGAAACGGCAGTACAACCTACGACAGTTGAAGTTACAACGATTCAGACAACAACAGAGATAACAACGACTTCAGAAGCATCATCTCTTCCAATAGAGGCAAAAAACGACGTCTATAAATACAAAGCTGATGAAGTTCCTAAGTACACGGGTATTTACAAAGCTGACGGCGAAACGTACTACCAAGTGGACAGTAAGCCCATCACGAATACATGGAAATGGTACGATGGTCGATGGTACTACTTTGGTGAAGATGGAAAGATGTTCAAATCAACCGTTACTCCAGATGGGTATCTTGTAGATAGTGAAGGAATGCTTGTCAGTCCTGGCTGGAGTTATCAAGATGGCAAATGGTACTATGCCGAGTCTGGCGGAAAAGTATTCCGTGGTGATTGGAAGAAAATTGATGGCGTTTGGTACGCATTCCATAACAATGGTATGATGTACTCTCATGAATGGAGCGGTAGTTATTTCTTAAAAGATAGCGGTGCAATGGCTGATAACGAATGGGTTTTCGATAAAAACTACAATAGCTGGTTCTACATTAAGCCAGGTGGTGTTTACGCAAGTCGCGAGTGGAAAGGTGACTACTACTTGAAGGCTGGTGGCTATATGGCTCAAAGCGAATTCATTTATGATCCAAATTATAATGCAACATACTATTTAAACGAAGACGGATCTTATATTCGTAACCAATGGCTTTTAATAAAAAGCAAATGGTACCACTTCCGTAAATATGGAGAACTTGATACGAATACATGGATCGATTCTTACTACGTGAAGGCAGATGGTATAATGGCTGAAAATGAATGGATTTACGATAAGAACTACGGGGGTTACTTCTATCTCAAGGATGACGGTGTTTATGTCACAAATATCTTTACTATTGATGGAAAAAAACATCTTTTCCAGGAAAACGGTCTGTGGATTGCTGAAGTTCCCAACGCTGTTAATTATGGAGACTATAAAAATATTATCTTCCTCGACCCCGGACATGGCGGAAAGGATCCTGGTGCCGTTTATAATGGGATTCGTGAAAAAGATTTGAATATGCAAATCTATCGTAAACTACGTAGAGAATTAGAAAAACTTGGATATACTGTTCTCACTTCTAGAGATAAAGATGAATTTGTAGACTTCGTAACGGAACGTTCTCAAATGGCCAATAAAACCGATGCAGACTTTTTTATTAGTATCCACTTCAACGCAACAGGCGTTCCTGGAGCAAACCGTAGTGGTGTGGAAACCTACATTTATGAACCTGATGACGATCTTCCACCTAGAATTAATAAAGAAGCTCATGATAATCCCCTTCGCATGAGCGAAAGCAAACGTTTAGCGGAAAATCTTCATGCTTCTATTATCGAAAAATCAGGAGCTAACGATCGTGGTATTCGTGTTGCAAGTTTTGCAGTGCTTCGTGAAACAGCAAAACCAGCTGTTCTTTTGGAGCTAGGATATATGGATAGTCCCGAAAGCAAGAAAATTAGGGATAATGCTTATCAAGAAAAACTTGTTACTGGAATTGTTAGTGGTATTCAAAAATTCTATAAAACCGCTAAATAATGCATATTTATTATTGGCCTCATCCATTGGATGAGGCCTTTTTGTGTCTTTCTTCTTTTCAAAACAAAAATTGTCACGATATGAGAAAACTTTTTAGAAGTTTATAAAAGATAAGTCTCTTTTAGTTAAAAATATAGTATCCATAGTGAATTTGACTAATAGCTCTAATTCATTCCCTCTAGTTATAGATAGATTAATAAATGAATCGAATGATGTATCCGAAAAAGATTATTTTTGAAGGAATCCTTCCTTTTCCAAGAAGGCACGAGCCACACTTTCCGCGGACTTCCCTTCTACTCCCACTTCATAGTTCATTTGACTCATTTGACTTTCAGTAATTTTTCCTGCCAATACATTCAATACACTTTCTAACTCAGGATGTTGTTTTAATAATGCTTCCTTCATGAGAGGTGCGCCTTGGTAAGGTGGGAATAATTGTTTGTCATCCTCTAATGCTACTAAATCATAGCGTGTAATTTCAGCGTCCGTTGAGTACGCGTCCGTGATTTGGATGTCTCCTGATTGAATCGCTTGGTAACGAAGGCTTGGTTCCATCGTTGCGACATTGAGATTCAAGCCATACTTACTTTGAAGTCCACGATTTCCGTCTTCTCGGTCATTAAATTCGAGCGTGAAGCCTGCTTTCAATTGTCCTTCCACTTTCTTCAAATCAGAAATTGTCTTAAGACCATATTTCTCCGCAATAGAACGTGGTACAGCAACCGCATAGGTGTTTTGATACGCCATCGGTTTTAGAAAGGCTAGTCCATCTTGTTTTAAAATTCCCTCTCTTGCTGCTTCAAAGACTTCTTGTGGATCATGAGAGATACTTGGAGCAGGTTTCAACAAGCTTTCTGTAATAGTTCCTGTAAATTCTGGATAAATATCAATATCCCCTGATTTTAACGCCTCATATAGAAATGTTGTCTTCCCGAAGTTTGGCTTTACTTCGACTTTCAGCTTTGTGTTTTCCTCAATTAAGAGTTTATACATATTCGCTAAAATCTCAGGTTCTGGTCCTAATTTTCCAGCAATAATAAGGGTTTGTTGCCCCATCGAAGGCATCATTCCCGATACAAATGAAGCCCCCAGTCCTGCAAATAGAAGGATAAAGGTTGCGAAAATCGTTTTTAATTTGGCATGCTCCATCCATTTTAATAAGGTACTAAATGCAATCGCCAAGACGGCTGAAGAAACTGCGCCAATGATAATGAGACTAGCGTTATTACGGTCAATCCCAAGAAGAATAAACGAGCCAAGGCCCCCAGCCCCAATTAACGCAGCAAGAGTCGCCGTCCCAATAATAAATACGGCGGATGTTCGAATCCCAGACATGATGACAGGCATTGCAATCGGAATTTCAAACTTCTTCAATCGTTCCCATTTCGTCATCCCAAAGGCTACTGCGGCTTCTTCCAGACTTGGATCAATTCCTTGTAGTCCTGTAATCGTATTTTGCAAGATTGGGAATAAGGCGTAAATCACAAGGGTTGTAAGCGCCGGAACCGTTCCAATCCCCATAAATGGAATAAACAGCCCTAATAGCGCCAGTGACGGAATCGTTTGGAAGATTCCTGCCACTTGAAGAACGAATCCTGCTGCACGCTTACGAGCACTTAAGAGAACCGCCAAAGGAACAGCAATCATAATGGAAATCAGTAGCGCTAATAATGATAATTGCAAATGTTGCCCTAGTGCTACTGTCCAGTCGCTAAAACGATCTTGAAAAGTCGTTACAAGATTATGCATGAACAGCACCTCCTTTAAACAATTCTGCGACAAATGCTGTTGCGGGATGTGCAAGGATTTCTTCAGGTGTTGCGACTTGCTGAATTTCTCCGTCTTTTAAGACTGCGATACGGTCAGCTAGTTTCAGCGCTTCATCTGTATCATGTGTGACAAAAATCGTCGTCATCTTGAACTCCAGGTGTAATGCCTTTGTGAGTTCTTGCAGTTGCTTCCGGGAAATCGCATCAAGCGCTGAAAAAGGTTCATCCATGAGCAGTGTCATCGGTTCAGCGATCATCGCTCGAACAATCCCCACACGTTGTTGTTCCCCACCAGAGAGTTCACTTGGAAGGCGTTTGGCATAATCGTCAAAAGGAAGGCCTACTTTTTCAAGCAGTTCTTTCGTTTTAGCTACGATTTGCTCCTTCTTCCACCCTTTCATTTCAGGGATGAGCGCGATATTTTCTGCCACTGTTAAGTTTGGAAACAGCGCGATTTGTTGAAGGACATAGCCCGTCTCCAAGCGTAATTTTCGTTGGTTATGTTCTTTGATTCGTTTTTCGTTTAAATAAATATTTCCATCAGTCGGTTCAATCAATTGGTTGATCATCTTCAACATGGTTGTTTTCCCTGAACCGGATGGACCCACTAACACCATGAATTCGCCGTCGTTAATGCTAAGGTTCACGTCTTTTAAAACGAGCTTTTCATCATAACGTAAGGCGATATTTTTATACTCTAGCATTTAGTTTCTCCTTTACTTTTTATTCTTCGTATTCTTTCAAATTTTGAATAATTCGTTCTAAATAGCTTTCGAATTCAAAAATTTCTTGAGTCGAAAATCCCTTATAAAATTGTTCTCCTAATTCATAATTCACTTCGTCTCCAATCGCTTTTTGAGCTTTTCCTAGTTCTGTTAGACTGACATAACGCTTCCGTTTATCAATCTTGCAAGCTTCTAAACTAACAAGTCCTTGTTCTTCTAATTTTTTAATCATATTCGTTAAGGTATTATTGGCAAGTCCCGTTTTTTGACTTAAGTCTGTAAACGTCATACATTCGTTTTCATAGTCCCAAAGTGAAGATAAAATTTTAGCTTGCTCACTTCTAAACTGAGCAGAAGGCTGTTTTTTTAATAGTTTTTGATAGGTTCTCCCATTAAGTAACCCTACATGGTGGACTAAGTAACCACCCTTCATTTTTGCTTTCATGAATACCCTCCTTTCAAATTAGTTCTATATAGAACTATATACCTTAAAGTTTTTCCTGTCAAAGAATCGATTTCAAAATAAAATGATCTACAAAATATTTCCTCAAGCAGAAACTTAGGTGAATCCTTTTTTTGATGCTATAATGAGTCAAACAGTAAAGGGGGTCTTCATATGTCATTAGAAGATAAATTACAACAAGCAACAGGTGCTGCTAAAGAGGTTTTAGGAAAAGTTACAGGTGATAAAAGTACTGAAACAGAAGGTGCTGTTGAAAAAGGTTTAGGTAAAGCAAAAGAGGTCATTGATAATGTGAAAGAAAGCGTTGAAGGTGCTGTTGAAGGAATTAAAAATAACTTCAATAAATA
>NZ_CALHIF010000085.1 GCF_938030755.1 uncultured Granulicatella sp.
ACACAAATAGTGCGAGACCAGACGAATAGTAAACCATATAATACAAAATATTATAAATAAAGTACCCTAACAGTACTAAAGAAAGTTTAATAAAACTAATCTTTTCCTCTTTCATACGCAGACCTCCATAACTTCCTATAAGGATTATATCATACTGTAAAGAAAACCTTACAAATTCATTAATAGATTCAACTTGCAAAAACACGTGAATTATTTCATACTAATCTTACAGAAATATAAAAGGAGAAGATTATGATTTATAAAATCACGATTTGGATTGTTCGTGGATTATTAGTCCTATTAAACGGGTTCGCTGATTATAAAGGTAGAGAAAAATTACCAAAGGATACTGGCTACGTACTTGTAGCACCTCATCGTTCTTGGTTAGATCCGGTTATGATGGCTATTGCAGTTTATCCTCAACCACTTGTTTTAATGGCAAAACAAGAATTATTCAAACCAAAACCATTTGCTTGGTTTATCAAAAAACTTGGTGCTTTCCCGGTAAATCGTGAAAAACCAGGGCCAAGCGCGATTAAGTATCCTGTGCAGCAAATTAAAGAGAATCAAAAAGCTCTTGTGATCTTTCCTACAGGGACTCGTTACTCAAATGAAATGAAAGGCGGCGCAGTAACCATTGCACGTCTTGCTAAAGCGCCGATTGTTCCTATGGTCTATCAAGGTCCACTTAGTTTAAAAGACATTCTCAAGCGTCAAAAAATGCATGTGAGAATCGGTGAACCTATTTATATTGCAGATCAAAAACTAACAAAAGAAGAAATTGCGAATTACGATCAAGTGCTTATTCAAAAATTTGACGAACTTGATAAAGAAATTGATCCAAATTATGTATATGAATTACCAGTAAAAAAATAACGTTATACCGTATACGGTATAACGAGAAAAACCATCGGAATACTCCGATGGTTTTTACTTTATTTTTTAGCTCTTTTTTTAGCTTGTGCTTTCATTGAAGCAGCAATTTGACGAACTTTTTGTTCTGATGGTTTTTGACCCATTTGAGTCATCATGCTACGAATCATATCTTCATCAAATGGTGGGTTTTCTGCGAAGTAATTCATCATTGTACGACGTGCGATAAAGAAACCACCGATCGCACCTGCGATTGCAGCAAGAATCACGATTAAAATCCATGCTCCCGTTGACATTTGGCTTTCTCTCCCTTCAATATCTGTATCCTTAACTATTGTACTAAATTATGAAGAAAATGAAAAGCCTTGCGGTAAAGTTTCCATTCGTTAATTTCATAAATTTTAGATACTTAGAAAATTATTGAACTAAACTTTTCGCTAACACATAGTTTCCTAATGTAGCAGAACCATTATTCTCAACGGCAGGAGTTACAATAAAATCCTTCACTGGTGGTGTTGGTACATATCCGTTTAGCAATTCCTCAAACATGCGATGAACGCGTTCCACCATATGATTTTGAGCCATTACTCCTCCACCGAATACGATTTTTTCAGGACGGAAAGTTAGTGTTGCTTGAATGGCTGCTTGAGCAATATAATTTGCCTGAACATCCCATACATCACTCGTAATATCTATATGTTCCCCACGAACTCCAGTACGTGCTTCTAAACTTGGACCAGCAGCAAGACCTTCAAGACAACCTTTATGGAAAGGACAAACCCCATCGAAGTTATTCGCAACATCGATTGGATGCTTACAAACATAAACATGTCCCATTTCAGGATGACTAGTGCCACCGATAAATTCACCTCGTTGAATCACACCCGCACCAATTCCAGTACCTATTGTATAATAAACAAGTGTTTCGATGTTTTCTCCACGATTATTACGAGCATAGACTTCTCCATACGCAGAACTATTTACATCAGTAGTGAAATAGATAGGCACATCTACTCTTTTCTTTAATGTTCCAACCACATCCACATTTGCCCAATTTGGTTTCGGCGTTGTTGTGATATAGCCATATGTTTTCGATTTTGGATCTACATCAATTGGACCAAATGACCCGATTCCAATTGCTGCTAGATTTTTGAATTTTGCAAAAAAATCTGCCGTTTTCTTCAATGTTTCTTTCGGTGTTGTCGTTGGAAATTGAAGTTCCTCAACTGTGTTAAATTCTTCATCAGCTACGGCACAAATAAACTTTGTACCTCCAGCTTCTAAGCTTCCATATAAGTTTGTCATAATCCTTTAGCTCCTCAGTTATTTTTTACTATTGTAACATAATTTATTAAAAAAAGAAGACGAACCTATTTAGAATAAGTCCGTCATAATCCGTTAAAAATTCTTATGAAGCTTCTACCAATCTGTGAATCCATTTTCCTGAAAATACTCGTTTTAATCCAATTACGGCTTTACATAGTCCTTCGGCTCCGGCACAGATAACGACCAGTTGTATTGGAAAATGCCAAATTGCCGCTGCAAGTAATGCTAACGGAACGCCAACTAACCACACACAAGCCATTTCAAGTTTCATACCGTATTGAGTATCGCCTCCACCACGTAAAATACCGACAAAAATAATAGAATTTAAGGTTTTAAATACAAATATAATCCCCATAATTTGAAGTAATTGCTTTCCAAGTTCAAATACTTCTGGGCTTAAATCAGCAAACATTAATAAAGTCCATTGAGGTGTTAAACTTTGAATAGCTCCAATGATTACTCCAATAACAAGAGAAATCATTAAAAAGCGTTTCGCTTCCAGTTGAGCTTGTTCCAGTTCATTTCGTCCCACTCGGTTTCCTAACATAATGCTACAACTACTACCGACACCTCGTACTAGAATAAACGATAAATTTTGTACAGCAACAGCAACTTGAACTGCAGCGGTTGCTTGAGTTCCTACCATTGCATAGGCTGCACTATAAAATACTTGTCCTAAAGCCCAGAAAGTTTCATTGACAATGACTGGGAATGTTGTTACCCAAAAACTCATCCAAAAACCTTTTGAAATTTTAGACCAATAGCGACCAATTGGTAAATGAATTGGGCCGCTATAAAAACTCACAACTCCAAAGAGAACTCCCACTTCAACCATACGAGCAATTAAAGTAGCAACTGCTGCACCAACGACTCCCAGTGCTGGTGCTCCAAATTTACCAAAGATAAATACATAGTTAAAGAAAGCATTAGTGATAAAACTACAAATGGTCGCAACAAGAGGAACTTTTGGACTTCCTGTTGTACGAAGTGCATTTGTCATCGCAAAACTCCAAGCTGTGAATACATAACTTAAAGCAGCTACTCGTAAGTAATCTCCTCCAGCTTGAACAACAAGCGGATCCTGAGTAAATAAACGTAAGATTTCTTGAGGAAATAGTATACCAAGAAGCATAAACACAACACTGACTGCAGTAGATAGCAGTAAACTCATTTGATTAACTGCTTGAACTTTCTTTGTATCTCGTACTCCCCAATATTGCGAAAATAGTACTGCAGAACCTGTATGAATCCCAAAGCAAATTAACGTGAATAGAAAAAACACTTGGTTTGCAAGCCCCACACCTGCAATACTCGCATCCCCCAAAGAAGAAATCATTATTGTGTCTAATGTATTTAAAAAAGACGTTAATAAAGTTTGAAGAGATACAGGGATTGCAATAGCAAGCATTTGTCGATAAAAATGTTGACGTTCTTTTTCCATCATTAATCTCCTTTCAAATTCAAAGTAAAAAGGCGCACCAGACGCCTTTTTACTACTTATTATTTTTCTTCTTCGTTTAGGTTAAGAACTGACATGAAGGCTTCTTGTGGAACTTCAACTGAACCCACTTGTTTCATACGTTTCTTCCCTTCTTTTTGTTTCTCTAACAGTTTACGTTTACGAGAAATATCCCCACCATAACATTTTGCCAATACGTTTTTACGCAATGCTTTAATGTTTGTACGAGATAAAATCTTATTCCCAATCGCAGCTTGAATTGGAACTTCGAATTGTTGACGTGGAATGAGTTTTCTAAGTTTCTCAGTAATCGCCTTACCACGACTATAAGCAAAATCTTTATGCACAATAATACTTAAGGCGTCGACCACTTCACCGTTTAACATGATATCCATCTTCACAAGGTTACTTGCACGATATCCGATTAAATCGTAATCAAGAGACGCATATCCTTTTGTACTTGATTTCAATGAATCAAAGAAATCGAAGATGATTTCTGAAAGTGGCATTTCGTAAATTACGTTAACACGATATTCATCTAAGTAATCCATTGTAACAAACGTTCCACGTTTACGTTGGCAAATATCCATAACGCTCCCTACGTATTCATTTGGCACCATGATAGATGCTTTAACATAAGGTTCTTCAATCGATTGTACGCTTGATTGATCTGGCATTTCTGCAGGGTTTGACACCACTACTTCTGTACCATCCGTCTTTTGTACATGATAAATTACAGACGGTGCTGTTGTAATTAAGTCTAAGTCGAATTCACGCTCTAGGCGTTCTTGAATAACGTCCATATGGAGTAAGCCTAAGAATCCACAACGGAAACCAAATCCAAGTGCTTGTGATGTTTCTGCTTCGAATTGAAGCGCAGCATCGTTTAATTGTAATTTCTCTAACGCATCACGCAAGTCATTATATTTTGATGAATCGATTGGATATAACCCACAGTATACCATTGGGTTCATTTTACGATATCCATCTAATGGTTCACTAGCTGGATTATTTGCTAATGTAACGGTATCCCCTACGCGCGTATCTTGGATGGTTTTGATGGAAGCAGTAATATAACCAACATCCCCAACCATTAAGTAATCACGACTAATTGGTTTTGGTGAGAAAATACCAACATCTACGACATCGAAAGTCTTCCCGTTACTCATTAATTGAATCTTATCACCAGGTTTTACAATTCCGTTTTGAATACGGACGTTTAATACAACCCCGCGATACGCATCATAAATTGAGTCGAAAATCAACGCTTGTAAAGGCGCTTCTAAGTCGCCAGTTGGTGCAGGAATCTTTTCAACAATTTGTTCTAGGATTTCTGGAATCCCGATACCGACTTTTGCACTAGCAAGAACCGCTTCACTCGCATCAATACCAATTACATCTTCGATTTCTGTACGAACACGTTCAGGGTCCGCCGCTGGAAGGTCAATTTTATTAATGACTGGTAAGATTTCTAAGTCATTGTCAATCGCTAAATAAACGTTAGCTAATGTTTGTGCTTCAATCCCTTGAGCAGCATCTACTACAAGAATCGCTCCTTCGCAGGCGGCTAAGCTTCGTGATACTTCATAAGAGAAGTCCACATGCCCAGGAGTGTCGATTAAGTGGAAAATATATTCCGTACCGTCTTTAGCATCATACGTTAATTCAACGGCATTTAATTTAATAGTAATCCCACGTTCTCTTTCAAGATCCATTGAGTCTAATAATTGGTCTTGCATTTCACGATCAGCAACAGTATCTGTCGCTTGTAAAATACGGTCGGCCAAAGTTGATTTCCCATGGTCGATATGCGCAATAATCGAGAAGTTTCGAATGCGCTTCTGTCTTTCTTTCATTTCTTCTAAATTCATGAATAACTCCTTCAATACACTACTACGTTAAAATTCAAATCATTTTATCAAATTACATTAATAACGGCAAGAACAACTGTGCTAAATATAAGAAAATAAAGAATCCTAATACGTCAGTTGCTGTTGTTACAAAAATCGTTGATGAAATGGCTGGGTCTAAATTTAGTTTCTTTAAGAATAAAGGAACGAAAAAGCCAAAGAACGCCCCTACCATTAGGTTCATTGCCATTGCTAATATTACGATAATTGATAAGAAAAAGTTTTGATATGGAATATATAGCGCAATCGCGGCGAAAATCCCTGTAATAATCCCATTGACTAATCCTAGCCAGATTTCGTTTAATACATACTTCTTGTCTTTTTCCCAAGTCAATTGACCAATTGCAACCTCTTGAATAACCAAAGCTAATGTTTGAGAAGCGGAGTTCCCACCCATCCCTGTGATAATCGGCATTGCAACTGCAAGTACGACGACTTGTTCAATTGTATCTTGGAATAATCCAACAACCGCACTTGCCATAAAAGCAGTAATTAAGTTAATTAATAGCCAAGGTGTCCGTTTTTGAATCGATTCTTTAAAAGGCCCACCGATTCGTTCTGTTCCTTCAACCCCGCTGATTAATAACATATCTTCGTGATACTCTTCTTGCAAAACATGAACGATATCATCGATTGTAATAATCCCTAATAGTACATTATGCTTATTAACTACTGGAACAACAGAAAGGTCATATTTAGTGGAAATACGAGCTACCTCTTCTTGGTCTTCTTCTGGTAAAACGGAAATAATATTCGTATGCATCACATCGTGTAAACTCTCGTCTAAATCATGCGTAAATAAATCACGAATATCAATCCATCCAATTAATTTCCGTTGTAAACTCGTTACAAAAATAATGTTAATAATTTCTGAGTTTGGAGAAATCTCTCTTAGTTTAGAAAGAGTTTCCTCTACGGTTAAGTGTTCTTTTACCGTAATATACTCTGTTGTCATAATCCCCCCGGCAGTATCCGGAGCGTAATTTAACATCGTTTGAATATCATCTTGAGAACTTTGTTTCATCATTTTGATATAACGTTTACGTATTCCTACCGGTAAATTTCCTAAAATATCCACGACATCATCGTTTGACATTTGCTGGAACAGTAAAATTACACGTCTAAATGGTAATTTCTCAAGCATTCGTAATTGGAAATCAGGTTCAGCAACTTCTAAAATCGAAGCTAATCTAGTATTTGAGATAGAGAACATGAAATTTTTTAGAACATCATCATCCACTTCTTCTAACGCCAAAGCAATATCAATCGGATAATTCTCATTAAAAAGCTCTCTTATTTTCTTAACATCTTTATTCGAAACAATAAGTGCAATATTATCTTTCATGACTCTTCTCCTTTCTTTTCCAATAGTACCAGTATAGCATAATTACCATTCTATCAACAATTCACAAGCAGGAAAAGTTACGCTATAATATAAGAAAATAACCTAGGAGGTCTCTTATGAAAACGAAAGAAGAATGGATTGAAGAATTATCCTTAGAATCACATGTAGAAGGTGGCTATTTTAGACAAACCTATAAAGCGGTTGAAACTGTAGAACTACCAGACGGACGCACCCGATCTCTTTCTACCTCTATTCTATTTTTATTAACGAACCAAAATCCATCCCACTTCCATCTGCTCTCATCTGATGAAATCTGGTACTATCACTACGGACATGCGTTAACCGTGCATATGATTCACCCTGATGGTACTTACGAAACAGTAGAAATCGGACCAGGAGAAGGTCAAAAGCTTCAATTCACTGTTCCTGCAGGAGTCATCTTTGGATCTACCATTGAATCAGACAACAAAGAAGACTTTGCTATTGTGAGTTGTAGCGTGACACCTGGTTTTGAATATGAAGATTTCAAACTCTATACACAAGAAGAATTATTAGAAAAGTATCCTGAGCACGAAGAGATTATTCGCCGTCTTGCTGTCATTACAAAATAAGCAACAAAATAAGCAAAAAAAGAACTTAGCATATTCGTTGCTAAGTTCTTTTTCCATTTATTCAAATGTATCTTTA
Organism: uncultured Granulicatella sp.; assembly: GCF_938030755.1. Taxonomy (GTDB): domain Bacteria; phylum Bacillota; class Bacilli; order Lactobacillales; family Aerococcaceae; genus Granulicatella. The sequence continues at coordinate 7,601 of NZ_CALHIF010000085.1, forward strand.
AATGCGTTCTTCATCTTGTCGAAGAAGTTTTCTTCGCCATTATGAAGTTCTGTTCCTTCCTCATTAGCAAATACTTGTAAAGCTTGTCTTTGCTTATCTGTAAGCTTCTTAGGAGTGTCTACGATGACTTCAACATGTTGGTCACCATTTCCTGTACCACGAAGTTTTGGAGCTCCCTTACCACGTAAACGTAAAATAGTTCCTGATTGTGTTCCAGCAGGAACTTTTAATTTTACTTTACCGTGAACAGTTGGTACATCGACCTCATCTCCAAGAGCAGCTTGGGCAAAGTTCACATGAAGTTGATAGTAAATATCTGCTCCTTGACGTTTGAACGTCTTACTTTGAGCAACTCTAAAGATGACATAAAGGTCACCATAAGGGCCACCATTGAAACCTACTTCCCCTTGTCCTTGAAGGCGCATTTGGTTTCCATCTTCAACCCCAGCAGGGACTTTCACTTTCACTTTATGTGTTTCATCTACTTGACCATGACCGTGACAGGTTGGACATTTTTCTTTAATTTCTTGTCCTGTACCATGACACACATCACAAGTTGTTTGACTCATCATACGACCAAATGGTGTATTTCTTTCAACATTAATCACACCTGAACCATGACATTTAGAACATGTTGTTGGACTTGTTCCAGGTTTTGCTCCACTACCATGGCACGTTTGACATTCGTCACTACGATGGTAATGAATCGTTTCTTCTTTACCAAAGATAGCTTCTTCAAATGTTAAATCCATGACATATTGAAGGTCAGCCCCTTGACGTGGCATGTTCGCACGGTTACTACGACCGCCTCCGCCACCGAAGAAACTACTAAAGATATCTTCGAATCCGCCAGTAAAGTTTCCATTACCGCCAAATCCTCCGAATCCATCGAATCCATCAAATCCGCCACTAAAACCTCCGCCGCTAAATCCGGAATTTGGATCATAAGAAGCATGTCCGTATTGGTCATAAGCAGCACGTTTTTGAGCGTCGCCTAAGATTTCATAAGCTTCAGCAATTTCTTTGAATTTTTCATCTGCTCCAGGTTCTTTGTTAATATCTGGATGGTATTTTTTAGATAATTTACGATAAGCTTTCTTAATATCTGCTTCAGAGGCATCTTTTGATACGCCTAAAATTTCATATAAATCTCTTTTGGCCACTGATTTGCCCCTCCTTTTCTTTCATAGTTTACAAAGGATATGGGCGTAAGGCCACTAAGTAGTCTTACACCCTATCATTTTAGCAAATATTAGTCTACTTCTTCGAAGTCAGCGTCAACAACGCCATCGTTATTTGAAGATGCTTGCTCTGTTGGACCTTCTTGAGAAGCGCCAGCTGCTTGTTGTGCTGCGGCAGCTTGTTCATAAAGTTTAACAGTTAAGTTTTGTACCACTTCATTTAAAGCGTCACGTTTTACTTTCATTGCTTCTAAGTCATTTGCTTCTACAGCTGCTTTTAATTCATCACGAGCTGTTTCAGCTTTTTGAACATCACTAGCATCCACTTTACCATCTAATTCTTTCAATGTTTTATCAACAGTGAAGATTAATTGGTCAACTTCGTTACGTAAATCTACTTCTTCTTTACGTTTTTTATCTGCTTCAGCATTTGCTTCTGCATCTTTCACCATACGTTCGATTTCTTCATCAGATAAACCAGAAGAAGATTTGATTGTAATGGCTTGTTCTTTACCAGTGCCTAAATCTTTAGCACGAACGTTTACAATACCGTTTTTATCGATATCAAATGTTACTTCGATTTGTGGAACACCACGAGGAGCAGCTGGAATGTCTGTTAATTGGAAGCGACCTAAAGTCTTGTTATCTGCTGCCATTGGACGTTCACCTTGTAATACGTGTACGTCTACTGCTGGTTGATTATCTGCAGCTGTTGAGAATACTTGTGATTTGCTTGTTGGGATTGTAGTGTTACGTTCGATTAATTTTGTGAACACTCCACCCATTGTTTCAATACCAAGTGATAATGGTGTTACGTCTAATAATACGATGTCTTTTACATCACCAGAGATAACTCCACCTTGGATAGCAGCCCCCATAGCCACTACTTCGTCTGGGTTCACTGATTTGTTTGGTTCTTTACCAGTTTCATTACGAACAGCTTCAACAACTGCAGGAATACGAGTTGATCCACCAACTAATAATACTTGGTCGATATCAGAAGCTGATAAACCTGCGTCAGCTAACGCACGACGAACTGGTTCTTTTGTACGTTCTACTAAATCTAATGTTAATTGGTCAAATTTAGCACGAGTTAATGTTACTTCTAAGTGTAATGGGCCAGCTGCACCCGCAGAAATAAATGGTAGACTGATTTGAGTTTGAGATACACCTGATAAGTCTTTTTTAGCTTTTTCAGCAGCATCTTTCAAACGTTGCATAGCCATTTTATCGCTTGATAAATCAATACCGTTATCGCGTTTGAATTCTTCTACTAAGAAATCAATGATTTTTTGGTCGAAGTCATCCCCACCAAGATGGTTATCACCAGCTGTAGATAATACGTCGAATACGCCATCACCTAATTCAAGGATAGATACGTCGAATGTACCACCACCAAGGTCGAATACTAAGATTTTTTCTTCGTGGTCAACTTTATCTAAACCATATGCAAGAGCTGCTGCTGTTGGTTCGTTAACGATACGTTCAACTTCTAAACCAGCGATACGACCAGCGTCTTTAGTTGCTTGACGTTGTGCATCGTTGAAGTATGCAGGTACTGTAATAACTGCTTTTTCAACTTTTTCTCCAAGATATTCTTCAGCATAACCTTTTAAGTATTGTAGAATCATTGCTGAAATTTCTTGTGGTGTATAAGATTTACCTTCGATTTCTACTTTATATCCTGTTTCACCCATGTGACGTTTAATTGAAGAAATTGTATTTGGGTTTGTTACAGCTTGACGTTTTGCAACTTCACCTACTTGAATTTCTCCATTTTTGAACGCTACAACAGATGGTGTTGTACGGTTTCCTTCTGGGTTTGCAATAATTTTTGCTTCGTTACCTTCTAAAACAGCTACTGCTGAGTTTGTTGTTCCTAAGTCAATACCAATAATTTTACTCATATTTAATTCACTCCTATTATTTAAATTTATTATTTTAAAATTTGTCTATTTATTGTGCTACGATAACCATTGCTGGTCGCAGTACGCGGTCTTTTAATTTGTATCCTTTTTGATACACTTGAACCACTTGATCTGCTTCTTGCCCCTCTTCTACTGGAACAGTTTGAACGGCGTGATGCAATGTTGGATCAAACGGTTGGTTTAAAGCATCGATTTCTTCGATTCCTTCTTCTTTTAGTGCATAAAGGAACCCTTCATACACCATCTCAATACCTTTCTTAAGGTTTTGAGCTTCTTCTGACTCACTTGGAGAAGCGATTGCTCTCTCAAGGTTATCAATCACATTTAATAAATTTTGTGCAAGAGTTTGACTACGATATTTTGCAGCGTCTTGTCTTTCTTTTGCATTTCTCTTTTGGATATTTGAGATTTCAGCAGATAATCGATATACTTGATCGTTCAACTTCTCTACTTCTTGTTGTAATTTCTCTTCATTCGAAAGTTCTGTTGTGGTTTCTTCAGTAACTTCTTCTTGAGGAGCTTCATCTGCAACAATTTTTTCTTCTTTTAATTCTTCTTTAGTGTTTTGTTCATTTGTTTCCAAGATTTCATCTCCTTACTTTATAAGTTACGATAATAATCTTCTATCGTGGTCGCTAACTCTTCCTTGAGTCCTTTTACAATTGATAATACATTCGAATACGGCATATTCTTGGGACCAAGTAATGCAATCAATCCAGTATCTTGGTTTGGTGTTTGATAACTAGCAGTTACTAAACTAAAGTCACCAAGTAACGGATGATCCATTTCCGAGCCTAACCTTATTTGAATATCTTGATTCTCATTTGTAACAAGTCGATGTAATTTCGTTTGATCATCCATCAATTGATAGATTCCTTTAAGATGATCAACGTTAGCATGATGATCAAAATAATTGAGCAAATACCTTCTACCAGCAACATGAATTCGATCGTTTTCAAATCGATTCATCATCTCTTGAATCACTTTGACAATCTGAATTTGAGAATTCATATAACGATTCATTAGAATTGGTAAATCCGTTTTTAATCGTTTAGCAACGATATCTAACGGAACTCCGATTAACTCATCATTGATGATACGAACTACTTTATCTAAATCAGTATCATCAATCATCCCTGGAATTGTATAGACTTTGTTTTCAACTAAACCATTGCTGATAACAACGATTGCCATCACTTGATTTGGGTTTAATCGAACAAGTCTAAAACCAGATAATGTTGCAGTTTTCACTTCAGGTCCAAAAGAAATTGCGGTGTAATTCGTTAACGTTGATAATATATCTGCCGATAAACGAAATACATCTTGAATCTCTAAAGTGGACTGTTGGAAAACCTCTCGAATTTGATTTCGAATGCTTAAAGGAACTGGTTGCTTTTGTCCGGGCAAGATATTGTCAATATAGTAACGATAACCTTTATTAGAAGGTACTCGTCCTGAAGAGGTATGGTTTTTTTCTAGGTATCCCATCTCTTCTAACTTCATCATTTCATTGCGGATTGTCGCTGAACTAAAAGGTAATTCTGCAACTTCCATCAACTTTTTAGACCCTACTGGTTCCAACGTTTCCGTATATAATTGTATAATTAGTTGTAAGATTAGCAATTGTCTATTGGTTAACATCATAGTCACCTCTCTTTAGCACTTGACTAAGACGAGTGCTAACCACATTTATAATTTAACACATTGGTCAAATTAAGTCAACATGAAAACACTAGGACTTTAGACCGATTTTGATGAACTAAAATAAAAAGGTCAAAGTTGTTTAAAAGATGACTGGACTGACCCCAAAAAATGAGAATTTAATAAAAACACCCTAGGCTACCGTTGAAGTGCACCCCAAAAGTTAGACACAAAATCTAACTTTTGGGGTGTTTTTATTA